>NZ_CAMVDO010000023.1 GCF_947166265.1 uncultured Fibrobacter sp.
CGCGCGGAGCGAAGATAGAAATTTTAATGATTTTTGGCTAGTATTTGTGACTTAGGGAATTGCTATATTACCCCCGAAATTTCTTGGGAAAATAGGAGAACATCCATGAAACAAGCCTTTATTGCAGCTGTCGCTGCATCTGTATTCTTATTTGCCGCCTGTAGCAATAGCGATTCGTTAAATGCAGAGCCGGAATCCCTGTCAGAAGAACCGTTGATCGAACCGGAAGAGGAACCGGAAGATGAACCGGAACAGGGACCCACGCGTGTGCTTGATACCATGGGAACCGCAACGGTATTCGAGTTCCCGGGCGCACTCACCGCGAACGAAAAAGAGCACAAAATTACGATTACCCCCAATACAAAGACGATGGAAGCCTGTGTTGCCGAAGGGAACAGCTACACCTGGAAAACGATTTCCGTTGCCGACGCACCTTACAGCTACTGGTATGAATTTCGGGGCGATTCCCTGTTGCTTTACTATATCGACCCCGATGAGGATGACGGCTCTTGGGAAAAACGCGCATACGGTGCAATACTTGTAGGCGGTAAAGATGGAAGTCTCGAAGGAACATGGGAGTTTACCGGCTGCGAGTATACTACGGAAAACCGGAAAATCAAATGCTATGACCCGCTGGACGAACAAACTGCGGTATCGTTCAAGTTTACAGGGAAAAAGGCCGTCAAAATAGAGAGACGCTTCCACGAAAAATACCTTGAAGAACTCGAAGCCGTTAGTTATGTGGATATTCTTATAAGTGGATTGTACGAATCGTTGGCAAGTGTCTACGGTTATGGATATTCTTTAGGCTGGCCTTTTGGATTTTCTTCAGAAGGGGTTATTGAGTATAATAAGAATGCGGCTTCCCGATACAAAGTCGATATTACCGATTCGACCGAAAATAGCCAGACATTCATCATCGGTAAGAAAACCTACACTTTCAAGGTCAACAAGGTCGAGCAGAAACTAGGCGAATATAACGATCTGCTGATGGACATAAGCGCAGAAGTGACAGATGGCACGACCACTTGTAGCGGCTACTATAAAATACAGAATATCGAAAAAGAGCAGTGCAATGCGGAAAATGCTGGCATATTCTATGAAGAAACGGGATACGGGGACAATAACCGCGAGGTCCATTATTCCTATATGTACGTGGACCAGAATGAAGATGAATTCGACAAGTGCATCGATAAAATCGCCGCGAAGACTTTCGATCCCGAAAGTGAATACAGCGATTCCGAAAAATAATTTTGTCAAAAAGATTGCTATATTGGTTGTTGACAAACTAAAATACGGAGAACAAACAATGAAGCATTCCCTGCTTAACGCCCTCGCCATATCGGCAATCGCCACGTCCATGCTGCTCGTCAGTGCATGCGGCGACGATTCATCTTCCAATGCCAGCGGCGGAATTTCGAGAAAGGCCTCGCTCTATGTCGACGAATCGCAGCAACTCCTGGTGATGACTCTCGACAAGCTGACCGAAGATATGTGCGTTGTCGAAGGCGACAACCTTACATGGAAATCCATGGACATTTACGTGAAACCCGACTCCTTGCACTACGAGTTCCACGGTGACACCTTGCTCCTTTTCAGCATTTACCAGGGCAAGCCGGAAAACTACGCCCAGATGCTGACCGGGGGCTCTGCCGGAAACATCTACGGCACATGGACCTATATCGCATGCAGTTTTGAAGCAGACGAAAACGTAACCCAATGTTCCGCCAACAACAAAAAGTACTATCACCGTACCATCACGTTCTCCCATGGATCAGTCGAAGCCGATTATGAATTCCACTTCGACCTCTACCTTGCCGACCACGACGACTACATGAATTCATACTTCATGGCACAGCTTTTCCAGATTCTCGAAGGAAGGTCTTCCGACCTCTACCTGGACGAAGTGATGTACATGGATTCTGCGGAAGTACAGAAACATGCAGAAGATAACGGGATCGTATTCAAGGAAAAGACCAAGACGAACGCGACATTCGAGCTGGGAGGCAAGACGTATACTGTTAGCGCTAAGGTCGACCGCTCCCTGCAGGAATCCGGCTACTACACAGGGAACGACAACAACGAAATCCACGTGGAAGTAAGCGACGGCGCTACAGTCTGCAAAGCGGACTATGTCACACACTACGTCAACAGTTCCTACTGCAAGGCCGAATACTGGGACGACCTCTATTTTGACGATGACTGGGAAGACATCAACCACAACAATTTCACCACCGCCGAAAGGTACAGATACAGCAACTCCGTAACATTCAAGGAATGTATCCAGGGAATCGGCATGAAATTCGACCCCATGGACGGATACAACTTCCCCTCACCCATCGATGGACTCGCCAAGAAGGCCGTACAGGCGGAAACGGACAGCGCCGAACCCCGCCATGAAACCCGCGAAGAAAAATTCTTCCGCAAGTTGATGAAGTACGCGAAATAGCAGGCGCCCCGACGGCACCGTTTCTGAGAGGAGGCCCGAAGGCCTCCTTTTTTTGTAAAAAAATCGGCGCGAATGTAAAATTATCACCCAACCAGTCATAGACGCCGCGAAAAAAGCGTGTATAGAATAGAGGCTCTATGAACAGACACGAATCCATGTTACGCATCGCGGCAAGCTCCGACATCTCGGTTCTGCTCCTCGGCGAATCGGGAAGCGGCAAGGAAGTCGCCGCCCGCTTTGTACATGCCCACAGCAAGCGGGCGGGCGGCCCCTTTGTCGCACTCAACTGCGGCGCGATTGCCAAGGGGCTTGCCGAAAGCATCCTGGAGGGGCACCGCAAGGGGGCGTTCACCGGCGCCACCGAGGAACGCCTCGGAGTGGTACGCTCGGCGGATAGCGGCACGCTCTTTCTCGACGAAATCGGCGAAATGCCGCTCGAAACACAGTGCAAGCTGCTGCGTATTCTGCAGGAACACTCGGTGATGCCGCTCGGCGAAAGTACCTCCATTCCCGTCAACTTCCGCCTGATCTGCGCCACCAACCGCGACCTGCGCGGCGAGGTGCAGGCGGGGCGATTCCGCGAAGACCTCTTCTTTCGTCTGAACGTCTTTCCGATACGCATCCCGCCACTCCGCGAACGCGAAGATTTCGGCAACATCACCGATGAGCTGTGGCGAGAAATCCACGGAATGAAACATCCAGACGCGCCACGCCCAAGTGAATACCCCACCGGAGTTTCCAGGCTATCTGCACGCGAAGTCTCGCTTCTTGCAAGCAGGGAATGGCCCGGCAACGTGCGACAACTCAAGAACATTCTGCAGCGCTATTCGCTGCTTCGTCCTTATGGAATTACCTTGTCTAAAATCCTGGACGAGGAATTCTGCGAGGCGCCCCTGAACCATTCCGCAGCGAGGCCCGCCGCATCCCCAAAAACAGGGGCGCACGAGCATACCGCAGCAAACGACGTCAAAGCCTACTGCGGCTATATCGACTCGCTCTACGAAAAACCGAGGCGCTATTCGGTCTCCCCCACGTGGGACTTAATTTGTACAGAACTTTCACGTAACGACGGCAACAAAAGCATTACCGCGCAAAAGCTAGGAATCAGCCGCGGCTGCCTCAGTTACCAGATCAAGAAGCACAGCAGTTGAAAAGTTAAGTTTCCTAGAAGCGCATGCCGAGTGTCAGGTAGTGGTAGCCGCCGTCAAAGGCTTTTTTCGGGCTGTAGGCGTAGTCGAAACTGACCATGCCGAATATGACGCCAATACCCGCGCTCACGCCATCTTCGGTGTCGGGGCGTGCCGCATAACCGATGCGAAGAGCAAGCGTCTCGTTGTAGTCGAGTTCACCGCCGAAACGCCATTCGGGGTCTTCCATGTCGGCACGGCGGTAGGCGTCGGCAGAAACGTGGAGATCCCAGCGGCTCTGGAACCCGAAAAGCCTTGCAACGGGAACGACACCCGTCACGCCCGCCTGGAGCGCCATCGGGGCGGTCTCGCTTTCACCGTCATAGTCACCCATGTAGCCGAAATTCGTGAGGGTGGCCGCAAAGGCAAAATACTCGTTCACGTGGTAGGCACCACCAATATCGCCGAGGAACGCGAGGGCGGTCTCGTCGTCAATGGTCTGCTGGCTGAAGCGGGCCGTCGCCGCCCAATTGAACACCTTGTTCCTGTTGCCAAGACCCGCCTGGAGCGTCCAGGCGTAGGCACCGTAATCCGATGTCTTGAAGCCTTCTTCGTCACGGCCCTCGATACCGTCGTACCCGAGGAACTCGAAACCCGCCGCGAAAGTGAGCGGAAAATCGAACAGGCTAAACGGGAGCGCCAAATACGCCGTGGTAAAGTCGTCGGCAGTGTATTCGGGGAAGATCACGTGGTTCACGCCCGCCTCGGATTCCTGCACGGCGCCCATGGCAAGCGGATTGCGCGAAATTTCGGAAGCGCTCGTCGCATCCGCGACACCCGCACCCGAAAGGCCAGCGTTACGCGCCGAGACCTGCATCGAAAGGTATTTCATCGAAACGGCGCCCGCATCGACTCCCCAATGCTCCCCGGCAAATACAAGGGAACATGCGGCGAAGGCGATGGCAGCGAAACGTTTCAACATATAGATATAAAATACAAAAAAAGAACTTAGAACTTCGGTTCGGCAAGCTCACCAACCTATAATAAGGTCCTTGAGCTCTACCAACTAACTTCTACGATCTCCAGCCTTCCATGATTTTCATGCAGCCGGCCAGGAGTTCAGCGGAACGCACCTTGTCGTCGGTTTCCACGTAGCAGCGGAATTCCGGGGCGTTTCCGCTCGGGCGCAGGTGCACGATATCGCCGGAATCGAATTCCATGCGGTAACCGTCGGTCTCGTCGATAGAGACGATTTCGCCGTGGAACGGAGCCGGAGTCGAACCGTCCTTGGGCTTGAAGCGGCTGGGCTTCGCGGTGAGGCCACCGAAAAGTTTCTTGCCGAGTTTCTGTTCGCGGATTTCGGCAAGCTTCGCCTTCGACGTCTCGGTCGGGAATTCCTTTAAGCGGTCGCTGAGCGTAAAGCGCTTCGGGAGCTTCTTCAGGAGGTCCACGACGCACATGCGTTCTTCGCGGACACGCACCATCACGGCAATCATCGGGAGGAGCGCATCGCGGGTGGGGAGCGCCTTGAGCGTACGGCTCACGCGCTTTTCAACGCCACCGTCGCGTTCCACGAATTCGCGGGTGAGGTCGGTCTGCAACAGGAATCCGCCGTTCGCCTCGTAACCTGCGACGGAGACGCTCTTGTCCGCTGCATCCACCAGGCTTTCCATGCCGGCGATCACGTAGGGGCTTCCGATGCGGGTACGGCAAATACCCTCAAAGCTGTTCGACTTTTCGAGCGACGTGTTGCAACTCACCGGAGTTGCAATGCGCTTGATGCCAAGCGCCTGGGCAGCGAGGATGCCCAGCACGTCGCCACGCAGCCACATGCCTACATCGTCTGCCAGAAGCGGGCGGTCGCTATCGCCGTCGGTGCTGAAGATGGCATCCACGAAATCCTTGTGCGCAAAGTCGCGTGCCAAGTCCTCGTCTTCCTTGCGAATAGCCTCGGTATCGACCGGAATAAACGTCTCGCTCCTTGCAAAGGGCTTTACCGTTGCGCCCAGACTTTCAAGAACCTTCACCACGATGTCGCGGCCCACGGCGGAATGCTGGTACACGCCGATGGTGAGTCCCTGCAAGGCCTTCGTGCCGAAGAATTCCGGGTAACGCTTCACGTAGTTTTCTTCGGCTTCGGTTTCAACAGCGGGGAGCGCGGGGGCGTTCTTCAGCATGCCCTTCGCATCGAAAATCGCCTCGTCGAAATCCACCGACTGCGAAACGATTCCCTGTTCGTCCTTCTTGGTAATTTCGCCCTGCGGGTGGTTAAACTTGATTCCGTTACGGTCGGCGGGAATGTGGCTTCCCGTCACCATGATAGTCGGGAGCGCCTTGTCGATACCGTACAGCGCAATGGCCGGGCTCGGAATGCGACCGCAGTAGACGACTTTCCACGCGGAATCCTCGCCCGCCTTCACCAAGGCCTTCAGAATACGTTCGGTACTCGGACGCAGATCCCCTGCAATCGCAATCGTATGTTCGCACTTGTAGCTAGATTCGCAGTACTTGATAAACGAACGCGCATACACGTAGCACACGCGATCCGTCATCGCCGTTACCAGGCCGCGCGCACCGCTAGTGCCGAATGCCACGCCGGACTGTTTCATCACTTCTTGCATCGAAACGCTCATAAGAACCTCTAGTTATCGTAAATGCAGCGAACGTATGCTGCGGTATATTTGTGTGCATTATCTGAAGCTACGGACAAGTCCTTACGGTACGCCCAAAGATACGCATATTCAAATTCGTGAGACGTTCCCGTCACGTCGTATTCCGTGGAGCTCCAGAAAAGGGCCTGTTCGCCTTCCTTGATATACTGGCCGTAATACTCGTACTCGCCACCAAGCTGGTTTATAAAATTCTCCTTCGCACTGGGATTGCTGAGAACATAGTCATAAAGGGCGACCCATTCTTCCTCACTTGGAATGTGCGTCCCTTCGGGGCAGATTCCACGGTACGGCAAGTCGATTTCGCCCAGCTGTTCGTGGTCGAACCTCGTATTCACCGCCATCGCCGTCGCCCAGGTGTACAGCCTGCCGTACTTTTCGCAATTGGCTTCATCATCTTCATAGCAGCGGCTGTCCTTCATGGGAACCTCCAGATTCTTGGTCGTCCAGACCTGATCGCCAATCTCTACACGCCCCATGTCGGGATACTCGTAGGTAAGCCAGGTCTCGTCCGCAAAGTCCTCGCCCGAAGACGACTCCACACTAGAAGAGGATTCATCCGCGCTGCTCGAAGATAAGAGATCCACGGAAGCCTCGCCCCTGACGCAGCGCACATAGGCACCCATGTACTTGTGCGGATTGCTTCTCGCTATGGAACCGTCCTTGCGGTAAGCCCAAATCCAGGCGTACTCATAATCGTAACCGGTTCCCGCCGCCTCGTATTCCGTCGTCGTCCAGAAAACCGTTTCCACGTCTTCGGACCTGTAGAAAGACTTCCAGTCGTAAGCTCCGCCAATCTGGTTCGTGAAATACGCCTTGTATTCAGGATCCTGGTTGATATACATTTCAAGGAGCGCCCATTCCTCGTCAGAAGGCAAGTGCGTTCCCTCGGGGCAGATTCCCTGGTACGGAAGTTCGATTTCGCCCAGTTTTTGCCTGTCGTACTTCGGGTCTATACCCATCGCAGCCGACCAGGTATAGATCCTACCGTATTTTTCGCAATTCACCGGATCGTCATCGTAGCACATGCTCCCTTCGACATCGATGTCCAAATTCCTAGTCATCCATTCTAGCGAACCGATTTTCACGAAATCACCCGCCGTGAGCACGAAAGAGCTGCTAGAAACCTTCGCCTTCGAAGACGAACTTTCCGGCGTGTCAAAATTCCACCTGGAAGAACTCGAGAAACTGGCAGAAGAACTTGATTCGGCTTTCAGGGAACTGGAACTTTCCTCCGGTTTCCTGGGCGAAACATTGCGGTAGTAGGTCACGCCGTTATCAACCTTGCAGAAACATTCGTCAAGGCCCCATTCGCTGACCGTCGAGGTCCAGTCCTTAAAATCGCCGTCGCTATCGAACTTGTACTTGCAACCCGAGACATCCGCCCAGATATACTTTTCGCCACGTTCGGTAATGATTTCTATATCGAAACGGTTCTTGGACTTGTTATATTCCGCCGACACGCACCGTGCGTAAAACGAGAACATGGTGTTCATGTACTCGGACAACCTGTCGCAAAGCCACGTTTCCATATAGGAATCGGCAGAAATTGCCTTGGACCAGGCGGAATCCTTTTCGAAGCCGTACTCTTCTGCACAACGGTCCACTACAGGAAATTCCCTTTCGTCCTCTCCGCTTCCGCTACCGGAATCATGGTTACATCCATACGAAAAAAACGACGCGGCACACGCCAACAACAAAATAGAACGGCTAAACTTATTCATGCGCTAAAATATAAAAAAAGAGAGACGCCCCTCGGCCAAAAGCCTAGGAGTCTACAGTCCATACAAGGTATCTTTCCTTTCGCCGTAGCGCCTACTGTTCACCTCGACGGTTCCGCTTGCATTCATACATGCGGTTGTCGGCTTCACGTAACAGGCCGTCGATATTTCGGTTGCCGTTCGTCACCGAAATGCCGTAACTGATGGAAACACGCAAATCACCCGCACGGAATATCGAACAAACGTTCTTGTCCAGCTGTTCGCAGCGCCTTTCCACTTCGTGTTCGGGAATCAGGCGTTCCATAATGACCGTGAACTCATCGCCTCCCAGGCGCGACACCACGCCGTCGGGGAAACATTCGAGCATATATTTCGCGATTTCCTTCAGAATATCGTCGCCACGCCTATGGCCGAACGTATCGTTGACTTCCTTGAACCGGTCAAGATCCATATAGATCAGCGTCATTGGCTTTCCGACATTATTACGGATAAAGTCTTCAAAGTAGCGCCTGTTGTAAAGCCCCGTGAGGGCATCGGTGTTGGCTTCGTTCAAAATCATCTTTTCATAGTTCCACGCCACCGTCACATCGCGTAAAAAGACAAAGTAACCAGACGTATTATGGAAATAGTCGGCAATTTCCTGCTCGATTACTATAAAGTAACGCGACTGCCCGTCAACGTTCAGTACATACTCGCCTTCCCTGGAACGCCCCTTCTCATTCACCTTTTCTTCGCCGACAATCATCATGTTGCGGCCGAACCACTCCCTATAAGAGAAATCCTCGATAGGCTTGTCCCCCAGGCCCACCAGTTTCTTGAAGATGTCGTTCATCTTCAAGGTTTTCCAGTTCACGTCGCAGAGAATCAGCGGGAAGGGAATGTTTTCCACCAGGATCGAAAGTTCCAGACCCATGTTGCCGAAATCCGTCACGTCATGCGCGACACCGACCGTTCCCTCGATATTCCCGAACATGTCGAAAAGCGGAGTCTTGTACGTCTTGAGCTGCTTCATTCCCTCGCTTGTCTTGAGCGGTTCGTCAAAGACGCAGGTATGCCCCGCGTTCATGGTATCCGTCTCGGATTCCATACAAACAAATTCACCCTTCTTGTATTCCTCTTCGGAAATATCCCAGATGTAATAGTGGCCGCGTCCGCGAATGTCTTCCTTGGTCTTGTGGACCGTATCGCAGAATTCCTGGTTCACCATCATGTGGGCGCCCACCTTGTCCTTGAACCATACCAAGTCCGGAACACTGTCAATCGCCGTCGTGAGCAGGTTCTTGTAATGCCAGGCATCAAAACGCGTCTGCAAATTCCCCAGAAGTTTTTCGAAACGCTGCCTGCGGATATCCGACGACTCTTCCCTAGGCCACACGTCCAGAAGCGCTGCGTACACATCCTTGACCTCGGACATATCGCCCAGATAGACCACTTCGAAATGGGGTCGCCCGTTCTGCAGGGCGAGAGCGACATCCGCGGCACTATCCGAGAGCATTACCTCGAAGGCGTCATCGGAGGGAGCATCTACAGAAATGCTCGTATCCCACATCAGGGGGCATACCGTGACAAAGCTCCTGAAAACACGCTTGTCGTCTTCGGATTTTACATCTAGCGAAAAATTCAGTTTCATAGGCAACGCCCCCTATATTTATGCATAAGATATATAATTTTAGACGTAAAAGAAAAAAAACATTGTTCCAAGTTGGAATAACCTTCAAAAGAGGCAAACAAGCGAAAAAAACACCTTTTTTCAAATTTTTATGTCCGCAACATCAAAAAAAGTGTATATTCCCCTAAGACACAAGGGAAGTTTTTAAAACAAACGCCCACAACCCAAGAAGAGGAAATTATGGCAAACAAGTACGCCGGAACCCAGACCGAAAAGAACCTCCAGGCCGCCTTTGCAGGCGAATCCCAGGCCCGCAACAAGTACACCTACTTTGCTAGCTGCGCCAAGAAGGAAGGCTACGAACAGATCGCCGAACTGTTCCTGAAGACCGCCGACAACGAAAAGGAACACGCCAAGCTGTGGTTCAAGGAACTCGACGGCATCGGTGACACCGCCGCCAACCTGAAGGCTGCCGCCGAAGGCGAAAACTACGAATGGACCGACATGTACGAAGACTTCGCGAAGACCGCCGAAGCCGAAGGCTTTGCCGCACTCGCCAAGAAGTTCCGCATGGTCGCCGCCATCGAAAAGCGCCACGAGGAACGCTACCGCGCCCTCCTCAAGAACGTGGAAACCGCAGCCGTGTTCGAGAAGAGCGAAGTCAAGGTGTGGGAATGTCGCAACTGCGGCCACATCGTCGTGGGCACCAAGGCCCCGGCCGCATGCCCGGTATGCGCCCATCCGCAGTCCTTCTTCGAAGTCACCGCAGAAAACTATTAAGACCGCGCGAGCTGAAATTAACTCAGTTCTTATTATTGGCTCGCGCTCTCGCAACCGCCCTCGGTTAATACCGAGGGTTTCGTTGCTCACAGAAGGAGCCAAGTGTCGCAGCAGACTGCGCAAGCTGCATATATCAAAAACGCCTCGTTTACACGAGGCGTTCATTTCTTTTTCTGCGACAGTGTCTTGATATCATATTTCTTCTGGATTTCGCTTACGTACTCGTAATCGGAAAGGAATGCAACAAAAAATATACTTCTGGTTCAAATGGAGTCCGAAACCCCTAGTCCTTCACGCAGCGAATCGAAAGTCCGCTGTCCTTGAATACGGAACCGCCGCCAAAGCTGAAGTTTTCCCAGTAGCTCCAGCTGCGTGCATTGCGCGGACCGCCTAATTCCGAATGGTCTTCGTCGGCTGTCCAGAGATAAGCCTCTCTTCCTAAATCATCGAAGCCCGCGAAGGAATTTCTGCCACCGTACTGGAAGTTGAATTCGTCCACATTGTCTCCAAGATAGGCGATAAGGATATCCGTTTCGGCGTCGCTGGGGATATGGTATCCGGCAGGGCAGAGTCCCCTAGTCACGGTACCGTCGGCCAGGTTCACGTAATTTTTCTGGTAAGATTTATCGAGCCCCATTGCGGCTGTCCAAGTATAGAGGCGACCGTACTGTTCGCAGTTTTCGGGTTTGTCCTCGTAGCACCAGTTTTCGCCGCTGATGTTGCAAGAGGTGTAATCCAAGTTTTCGATCATCCATGTCTGCGTACCGAAAGCTTTAATCTTGTAATGCTTGCAGTCGCGAATGTCGTAAACTTCGTTTTCGTATTCAACATCTGGACAATTTACAGGTTCGTCGGTGCAGGTGACATCTGCACCGCCGTTACCTCCATTGCCGCCATCGTTTCCACCGTTGTCGCTTGCGGAAGTGGAATCATCGCAGGCCATGAATGCCATCGCCAAGGAGATGGCCGCAATTTTATAAAGACTCTTCATGTTTTCCTCACTAAATGAATTTGCACACAAAATAAAAAAAAGACGCCCTCACATGGGAGCATCTTCTAAAAATCTGGTAGAGATCCTTCGACAAGCTCAGGGACCTTATTTCAGTTAGCGAGCTTGCGAAGCGTGAGCTTGGCGATTGGGAGCTATTTCAACTCGACCGTTTCGCTCTTGCCATCGACAGTCACCTTGTACTTGCCGGGGTAGCCACGGAACTTCACGTTGCCATCGGCGTCCGCCGTAAACGTCCCGTTGGTGGTCCACACCTTATGCCACAGGTCGTAAATGAGCTTTGCCGCCGGCTTTTCGCGACCGTCCATGGCGACGATACCGCCGTTTTTCACCCAGTGGCGGCCATCCCAGAAGCCCCACAGCAGAATGCCTTCGACAGCCGGGTGGCTAAAGGCGATGCGCAGGAACATCTCGTAACGCTTGGCCTGTTCCTCTTCGCCAAAATACATACCCTTCTGCCAGTCGCCAAAGTCAAGTTCGGTCACCTTGATCGGGAGTCCGAGAGAGCCGAGCCTGTCGAAGCGGGCCTTGATGAAGGCCGGGTTCAGCTGACGGTCGCCGAAGTGGCACTGCACGCCGATTCCGTGTACGGGCACCTTGCGGTCGAGCATACCCTTCACAAGTTCGTAGAAGCGGTCGGTTTCGCCGGCGGCCACCACGTTGTATTCGTTAATGAAAAGCTTTGCATCGGGGTCTGCACGATGTGCCCAGACATGGGCGGAATCCAGCAAGTCCCAGCCGCACTTGTTAAAGAGGTAAGGTTCGTGGAATGCCTCGTTCCACACGTCGTATTCCTTGATGCGGCCCTTGTATTCCTTGACGTCACGTTCAATGCGGGCCTTGATCTTTTTCGAGATATCCTTACAGCTACCCTGGTTGCCGAAATGCTTGTCGTAGCCGTAACCCTGATGGCCCCACATAAGCGTATGGGCGCGGAAACCCCACTTGTAGTCGTTCACGTAATCCAGGTACTGCTTGAATTCGTCACGGCGGATCTTGCCCTTCTTGGGTTCGTATTCCGGCCACTTGAACTGGTTCTCGGGAACGCCGTACCAGAAATACTTATTGGCAGTCTTCCTATACCAGGTTTCAACACTGTCGTTGGTGGCATAAAGCGCAAGGGCCGTACCGAAGGGGAACGCGTGACGCATGAGTTCCACCTTCACCTGGGCACCCGGCGCAGCCTTGAGCGTCAAGTCCTTCTTGCGAAGGCTATCGATACGGGCGGCGGAATTGTTGTACCAGGTCATGTCATCCATGCCCTCGACCTTCTCGATAGTCACATCGTCCATCTGCAGCCAGCCCTTGGCAAGGCCTACGTGGAAGGTGACGTTGTTGAGACCGTAACCCTTCTGGTCGGCAAGGAAAACCATGGAATATTCCTTCCAGTCCTTCGTGAGCATGAACGAGGCACTTTCCTTCTGTCGCCAGTCAGGAGCGCCCCCCTGAATAATGGCGTTGATAGGCACGTTTCCCTTCGCCTTGAAACTGAGCTTATAATAAGCGGAATCGGCAAGCCACTTGGGCGGCTGCAACTGGAGTCCCCAGGAGGGGTTCGGAAGTTCGGTCACCGTGAGCTTGACACCTTCGCTGCCGTTCACGCCAAGGCCCATTTCGCCGAGCTTGCTTTCGTACTTGGCGGGACCATCGGGGTTGTTCCAGATATACCAGCCGCCATCACCATAAGACAAGTCGCCGTTGGTGAGGAGCGGGGCCGCCATAAGGGCAGAGGCACCCACGGAGGCGCCGATAGCGAACGCCGTCAAGAATTTCTTAAGCATAATCATCCCTTTATTATCAACTACGCAATGCCAAAATGTCAATAGAAGTTACCCAAAACATCGCTGCACTGCATAACCAGTTTAACCTTCAAGGTAGAAAATAAATTGATTTTTCGGGGGGTGGTACAGAAAAAGCACTCATTATACCTATCGGTGTATCAAGTGTTTTTAGAATTAAAAATGAAAAATTAAAAAAGAAGGGAGAGGTCTCTCCCTGGTTCGCACTGCGTAGCTCTCCACCCTCTCTCCTAGGGGTTCCACCCCTAACACCCCGATTCCACTGCCTACAATCGCGACTTGATTAACTTGTACAAATCGGCAAATACTTTGTCTGGAGTGCGGTCCGCATCGATCGCAGAAACGCAGTCGCTGTAGTCACGGGCCGCGGCCAAGTACCCTTGGCGCACCCGCTCGAAAAAGTCCGCTTTTTCGCTCTCCAGTCGATCGGGTGCCTCGCCCCGCTTCGCGGTGCGAGCGCGGCTCGCCTCCACCGTCAAGTCCAGCACCACCGTCAGTTCGGGGAAACACCCGCCGCAGGTGATTTCCGTAAGGCGCTGCACCAAGTCGGCACCTAGACCTCGGGCGTATCCCTGGTACGCAAAGGTACTCCACGCGAATCTATCCGCAATCACGATCTTCCCTGCATCGAGCGCCGGCTGAATCACCTCGTGAATCACCTGAGCCCGCGCCGCATTGTACAAGAGCAGCTCCGTCTTGTCGCCCATGATTCCCTTGAACGCCGGGTCGAGCAAAAGTCCACGAATCCCTTCCGAAATCTTTGCCCCACCCGGCTCGCGCAATTTCACCACGGAGTAACCTTCCCTGGTAAGTGCATCGATAAGCATGTCGATCTGAGTGGATTTTCCGGAACCGTCGATTCCCTCGAGACTAAAAAAATGTTTCGCCGTCTGCATACGCATAAAATAAAAAATAACTGACCCTAAGTAAAAAGGACTGCCTCGCAGCAATCCTTCACATTCACTTCTGATTCCCTCCGCCACAGGCGTCGGAAAAAAAACTAGTTATTGGTCTTGAGGCCCGCGGCTTCAAAATGAGCCTTGTTCTTCGGGTCCGGCAGGGCGACCTTCGTAATCCAGTTGTATTCGGCAATGCCGGCAAGCCCCACGCGTGCGCAAAGCTGGTCGCGGGCCACGTTGTAGGCATTCAGAATCTGGATCTTTTCGGTTTCGTTCGCGTTGTCGATACGTTCGGACCAGCGCACGCCGAGTTCCACGAGGGCGGCACTCGCCTTCACGTAGATACGGGCCTTGTCCGCAGTGATTTCCGAAGAGGTCGGAGCGGTAAAGGCGTCCACCTTTACAATAGGCACACTCTTCGGGGTAGAAGTCTGCACCTGGCTCATTTCGGGAACATTCTGTTCTTCACTGTCGCACGCGGTCACAGTCGCCGCTACGAAAAAAGAGGCGATCATCAACAACGCCACTTTTAGGATTCGTCTTGACATATCAGCCTCTTTTTCAAAATACTAGCGGCTTGTGGGCTCGAACCACAGACCTGCGGATTATGATTCCGACGCTCTACCAACTGAGCTAAGCCGCCAAATTTTTCCCAAATTTAGTCAAAAAGGTTTAAAATTTCAAGGGGTTATTCAAAATAAACTTCAGTTTCTACAAAATTTTCGCCCCATTTGATCACTTGCCAGCCCGGAGCGGCACTCTGCAAGTTAAAATAGGGCATGTTGGGGTCAATCTGCATCTGGGTAGAAGGCGCCACATGGACAATCTGGCGTCCCATGGACACCTCGAACTGCGCGTGGTAGTGTCCGGTATAAATGTGCGTCAAGTTCTCTATTCCTGCGAGCGTTTCCTGGACCTCCACCATATTTCTCAAGTGGTAGCGCAAGTCCATAAAGCGGTGTCCACAAAAACAGGGCGGATGGTGCATGAACAGGATTATTTCGCCCTTGACCTTCGCGGCTTCCGACTTCAGCCATTCAAGCTGCTCCATAGAGACATCGCCGCAGGCACTGTCCAAAAAGAAGATGCTCTTGCCGCATAAATCGTAGCGGTAGAAACACTTGCCGTTCTGAACCTTGCCCTTAAGATCGAGGTACTTTTCCATCACCTCGATACGGTCATGGTTTCCGGGAATAACGCATACAGGAACAGACGACTTCTTGATAAAGTCCGCAAAATACCTGTAGGCACCGGGTTCTGCATCCTCGTTCGCCAAGTCTCCAGATAAAACCAGCAAATCCAGGTCCTGCATGGACTTGGAATCAACCGCCTTCATGAAATTGGCGCGAACGTCAATTCCCTGGACAAGGCTTTCGTCTTCTCCGATATGCATATCGGAAATCTGGCCTATCTTTAGAATTTTAGACGACATTTTGTCTGCATAATATAACTATTATATTACGAATGCGTGTAAAGATTTTCGACTTTATTGAATAATGTGACAAAAATCATGTCAAAAAGGCCAAATTTTCACCATTTTCAACACCATTCTGTCGATTCGCTGTTGACTTGCATTGAAAACTCACCTTCAACACTTATCCACATTGAAAAAAGTGAACACATTTGAAGTTTTCAACATTTTTTTCCGATATTTTTAAGTCTATAACTTTTTGAGCATCATACACTTACAATTCCATTTTCACCATTTTATCCACTATTCACCGTATCAATTACTATTTACTATTTATATAAATATATAGTCTACAATGATATAGATGTGTACTTAGGCGCCCTCCCCTTTCTTGGCCTATTTCAACACAATCTGCTGAGTCAGTGGGACATTTCCTTTGACTGTGAGAATGTAGTTTCCTGACTTGACCCCTGAAAGGTCGATAACACGATCCACATTTCCCTTGTCGATTATATTCCCCTGGATATCCAGGAGTGTATAGTGATTATAATGATGGAATCTATCCAAGTAAACCTGATGACCTGCAATAGATATAGCTGCCCTTTTCATGGTATTTTGAAATCCACCCTTTTCCTTACCTATATAAATCGGAGGCTGACAACAAGGTTGAAAATGTCCTTCCCAATCAATATCTTGAGAATAAGAGGATGGTTCTTCCGTTACCTTTATTTCAGCTTTTCCAGTACAGGTACCAATCGGCCCGATTTCAAAAATTCGAATTCTTCCATATAAGTGGTCTTTGTTAAGATCACTATTTTCGATATTGAAAAAGATAGACTGCGTTGCAGCAAATGCTTCGGCACAACTATCTAGCCTATTGGAATCGGGAGTCCAGACAGGTTGCTTGAAACTGGATATTTCGCTGGAGACGGTTATCGGGTCTTCTGACTTTGGCAATGTTACATAACAGTAGGCTACTCCCGATTTTTCTTCTTTTACTTGAAGACTTGCTTCATCGTCAGATGTATAAGTGATGCACAGACCTCCTGTAGAAGTGATATCTAGAGGTTCACGTCGACCGCTTACCGTATTGAATCCAAAACTGACAAAGTTACTCAAAGAGTTTTCCCTTGGATCTGTCGTATCTGGTTTGTCTATGTAATATTCAATAGTTAAATATCCCAGTATGTCTATCATTGGAGCCGTTAGGGAGCCATAGTATCCACATGTATCAAATGGATATTTAGGTTTTGGATATATTTTATTCTTTTTTCCGTCCTGGCTATATAGGTATTTTCGTCCATCTTGGGTATACCAGTAACCCATGGTGGTACCTTCACATACACCAAATTCATACATACATTCTGCGCCGGTATTGACCTGTTCATTCGTACCGTCATACCACAACTCCGAATTGACGGTTTGTGCGATAGCGGGAATGAATAAAAGTATCAATGCTACTATTCTTTTCATCTTAAAAAGACCAGGATTTTGTTCCTGGTCTTGTGCTAAGAGTTAAGCCTAGTTCAAGGTGATTTTCTTTGTCATCTCGAAGCTTCCCTTGACCTTGAGCAAGTAGCTACCGGACTTCACGTCGCTCAGGTCGATGTTTCCGCTGGTGTAGCCGCTATCGACCGTGTTCCCCTGCATGTCGAAGAGTCTGTAGTAGGTGTTGTCGCCAAATCCATCCAGGGTTACCTTGCGACCCTTTACGTAGATGGAGAGCGTGGACGGTGCCGACTTCTTGGAAACATTGTCTTCGGATTCATCCTCGATGGTGCAGGTGAATGTCGATTCGGTTTCGGTGCAGGTAAGAGTGCTTGCCTTGCTGTTGTTCTTGATGGTGCCGACATTTGCTCCGTTGCACATGACGTTGTAGCCGCTCTTTGTCTTCTTCAGGGAACACTCTGCAGATTCGTTCCTTTCGGACGGATTGTAGACAGCGAATACCTTGATGTTGTCGCAGTAGAAGTAGGTGGAATCGTTCTTCGTGAAGGTCTGGCATTTTGTCTTGTAATCAATGATGGGATCGACCGGAATGCCTGTACCTTCGGATTTATGGGCGAATGTTTTGGGTTCGCTCTTAGAAATATCCTTGCCTCCCTTACAGGTTCCGCTGGGGCCGACTTCAAAGATGCGGAGCTGACCGTCTGCTGCGCTTGCGCCTCCGTCAAGCTTGAATCTGATAGTCTGGGCTTTGGCAAATGCCTGGGCGCAGCTATTGAGTTTATTTGCAGTTGGAGTCCAAGTCGGTTGCAAGAAGTCAGAAATACTCTTGCTTACCGTCTTTACCTTGCTGCTCTTGGGCAAGGTGATATAGCAGGCGTTCTTTTCCGTACTATAGGGGTCGACAACTTCGAGGTTTACGTTTATACTAGATGTATAGGTGGCGCAAAGTCCCTGTGTATCGGTGATATCGAACGGTGTCTTTTCCGTATTCACGATGTTGAATGCAAGTCCAACGAAGTTGTACGGGTATTCTTCTTCTTGTCCTGTCAGTGTGGGATCCTCAAGGTGATACTTGATAGTCACGTAGCCCAGGTTATCGATTTCCGGATAGATATAGGAAGCAGGATCGCCTTCGGCACCATACGGGTAGAGTGCATACGAGCCACCATGGTCGTTTGCGCGATCGTCGAAGTCGTACCAGATGCCCATCGTGCTATTATCATGTACGCCGTATTCGTACATATCGTCAGCACCGGTATTGACTTGATAATCGGAACCGTTGAACCAGATGCCGGTATTTACGGACCTGGCAACGCTAGAGGAACTTAAGTTCAGGGCCGATGAACTGGAGGAATGATTTTTGTTCAAATCGAAACGGAATTTATCGGGTTCGTTCTCTGACATTTTCTTGTCCCCTTGGCATGTTCCATAGGGGCCGACTTCGAAGATACGGAGTTTTCCGTCGCGTTCGGTAGCCCCGCCTTCAATCTTGAACTTGACCGCCGTGGCTTTGCTAAAGGCTTCGGCACAAGAGGATAGCTTATATTTTTTATCTACCCATGCAGGTTGCTTAAAGTCGGAAATTAAGGTGTTGACTGTTTTCGGAGTCGGAGATGAAGTCGCTTTTAATGTTACGTTGCAAAGTGCATCGCTGTAAGTGGATGTGGAATCTTCGACTTCCAGTGTAACGTTATCGTCGGACATATAGGTCACGCAAAGGCCACCCGTCTCGGTGATGTCTACAGATTCATTGTAAAAACCTATGTTGAATCTCATTCCGGCGAAATTGTACGGATATTCGGCTGTCTGTCCGGTAGTAGTCGGATCGACCAAGTGGTATTCGACGGCCAGGTAGCCAAGGTTATCGATGGTTGCGATAAGGGCGGAATTGTTATCTTCATCGAAATACGGGTAAAGAATGTACGAGCCACCATGGTCGTTTGCGCGATCGTCAAAGTCGAACCAGTAGCCGTAACATTCCGGGCCATCGGTATAGTCGCAGTTCAGTCCAGTCTCTACACTGTATTGGGTACCGTTGAACCAAAGACCGGTATTAAGAGCGGTATTGTCTGAAGCTGCGAAAGCCATTGCCGAAGTGATTGCCATAGTCGCAATTACTTGTCTCTTCATAATTCCTCCATGATATAAACACCTAAAAGGTGACATCCAACTTTGAATATAACCTAAATTACAAAAAAGTGTCTATCTAATTTAAAAAAATAAAAAAAATGTGATTTCGCTACAAGGAAAGAAATTCAATGTAAAATAACGCACTCTTAATTTGCACGGAGAATAACACAAAAGTCCCCCTTTTAAAGGGGGAAAAGCAACAAACAGTTTATGTGCAATTAAAGGAGGTTGGCTTCTTTCTTGGGTGCCGGTGCGGACTTTTCACCTGCGCTCTTGAGACCCATCTGGCAGTTGCCCTGGAATACGGCGCCTTCCTGGATAATGAGGCGCTTGGTCTTGATGTTGCCTTCGAACTGCGAGGAGCTTTCGAGAATCAGTTTGTCGGAGCAGTCGATGTTGCCCTTCACGGAACCTGCGATCACGGCGGTAGTGGTCTTGATTTCGGCCTGGACACTCCCCTGGCGTTCCACGATAAGTTCGCCTTCGATAGAGATGCTTCCGCTGATGGTACCTGCGACGCGGACGTCGCTATTGCCGCTGATGTCGCCCTTGATCGTTACGCTATGACCGATCTGGGTAATTTCCTGTTCTTTTGTTGCCATGGTTTACCTCTTGGTTCTTACTTAATAATTTATAAACAGTTCCGGGTCCATTTCCTTGCCGTTCTTGGTAATGGTGTAATGCAGGTGCGGTGCACTGCTGTTTCCCGTGTTACCGACGGTTCCGATAATGTCGCCCTTGCCTACGTTTTTCCCCTTGCGGGTGCGGATATCCTTCAGGTGTGAATAACTCGTCACGTATCCGTTCTGGTGGTCGATGATGACCGTGTTTCCCAGTTCGTCCTTTGAACCGGCGAATTCCACGATACCGCTACCCGAGGCAAAGACGGGGTTGCCGGTCTGGGCCGAAAAGTCCGTACCCAGGTGGTCGTTTTCTTCGCTGAACTTCTTGCTTACGATTCCGACAACGGGAATCACGTTCGGGATATGTTCCAGGCGAATCTTTTCTTCCATTGGTTTCCAGCCGTTGATCCCTTCGTAGTCCACGTCGATTTTTTGCGAGGGCGTGTGGGCGAAACGATTCTTGTCGATCAGGCTGTTGATCTTGTTGGAGTCGTTCTCGATGAAAGTGCCGAGGATATTCTGGATGCGTTCTTCCAGTACCCAGAGCGAGTCGATTCGCGAAAAGAGTTCTTCGTAGTTTGCGTTCTGCTTTGCAAGCTGGGCGTTCGCGGTGCGGATTTTTTCGTAATTCACGAGCGTGCGCCCGATGCGCCCGGCATTGTAGATGACAAAGCCGGCTGCAATCACCAGCACCACCAGGAAAATCTTCAGGAAAAAGAACCACTTCGTGTTGACGCGGTACTTCTTGATCTCTTTGGAATTTTCCGGGATGATCTGTATGGTATAGTAATTGCCTTTCATTTAGCGTTCCATGAGTTCCTGGATTCGGGTGAGGTCGTCCATGGAATAATAGTTAATGACGATGGTACCCTTGGTCTCAGTCGAGGCGCTCGGGTTCAGTTGCACCTTGGTACCGAAGTATGTTTCGAGACGGGACTCGAACTGCTTCATGTCGGCGCTGAGTTCCGGCTTCGGCTTGGCTTCGACTTCGGGCTTGTGGACTTCCGGCTGTTCCTCTGAAGACTGCTCCGGTTCACCCTCTCTCGTCTCTCGTTTCTCGTCTTTCGTCTGGCTAATATCTTCTCCCCTAGCAATCGCCTCGATCTGGCGGACGTTCAGTCCTTCCTCAATGACGCGCTTCGCGACTTCTTCAGGATTTTCGATCTTGTCGCTACAGAGGGCACGTGCCGCACCGCCCGAAATCTTTCCTTCCTCTATCCACAAAAGTACGACTTCCGGGAGCTTGAGAAGACGGAGACTGTTGGTAATCGCGGAACGGGACTTGCTCACAATTTTGGAGAGGTCGTCGTGCGTATAATTATGATTGTTGATAAGTTGTTGATAAGAACGGGCGACTTCGACCGGGTTCAGGTCTACGCGCTGGATGTTTTCGATAAGCGCCCATTCGGCCATTGCCTTGTCGCCCACATTTTCGTAAACCTGGGCCTTGATGGTCGGGAGGCCTGCGAGCTTGGTGGCGCGGGTACGGCGTTCACCGCTGATCAGCTGGTAACGGTCGCCGACCTTGCGGACGACGATTGCCTGGATAAGACCGTGCTGCTCGATGGATTCGGCGAGTTCCACCAGTTCGTCGTCGCTGAAAACCTTGCGCGGCTGGAACGGGTTCGGGTCGATGAGTTCGACGTTGATTTCAACGATTTTTTCGGAGTTGTCAACAGCGGCATTACCGGTCGATTCATCGGCACCATTCTGTGAATTGTTTTCACTGGACTGTTGAATGTCGGACGCTGCCGGAGCGGAGTGATCCTTGAGAATGTCGGCGAGGCTGCGACCCAGTGCGAAAGATTTTTTACCCATTGACTACTTTCCCTTGTTCAAGATTTCTTCGGCGAGTTTCATGTAGGCCTGTGCGCCGCTGCTCTGCACATCGTAAAGAATGGCGGGCTTGCCGTGGCTCGGTGCTTCGGAGAGTTTCACGTTTCTCGGAATCATCGCCTGGAACACGGTGTCGCTCAGGTTCTCGCGGACTTCCTCGGCAACCTGCTTGCAGAGGCTCAGGCGGGAATCGTACATAGTGAGCAGCGCCCCTTCGATTTTCAAGTTAGCGTTCAGGTTCTTCTGGACTTCGCGGATGGTCTTGAAAAGTTCGGTCATACCCTGCAGGGCGTAGTATTCGCACTGCACCGGGATCAGCACGCTGGTGGCGGCGGTCAGCACGTTCAGCGTCAAAAGGTTCAGGCTCGGAGGAGCGTCGATGATGATAAATTCGAACGCCTGCTTCAACACGTTCATCACGCGCTCGAGTCGACGTTCGCGGCTCATGGCGTTCACCAGTTCGATTTCCATGACGGCGAGGTCCGGTCCGGAAGTGATGACCTTGAGGTAGTCGAGGCTCGTGTCGAGAATAGCTTCCTTGATGTTGTCGTAGGTGACATTGTCCGGATTGTCGGCCATGTTCAGGATTTCGTGGATATCCACATCCTGAAGTTCATTGTAGCCGAGACCCTGCGACGCGTTCCCCTGCGGGTCCATGTCGATCAGGAGCGTCTTCTTTTCCAATGCGGCAAAACTGGCGGCCAGGTTGACGGCAGTCGTGGTCTTGCCCACGCCACCTTTCTGGTTGCAGACTGCTATCACTTTACTCATTCATTACCTCGAGTGACTAAGGCGTAAACTTGTTCTTCCTGCGGGAGTGCATATTTATATATGTGTACTTCCGGATTGCTTTCCAGGTGAACAATATTGTTGAAACTTTTCAGCGTGAGGAACTTTCCACCGCGCTTGAGTCCCGGCTGGGCACGTTCCCAGTCGTTTTCGAAAGTCGACAGGGCGCGGCAGCTCACAAAATCCAGATAGGCAAGTCCCGAAGTTTCGAAGCGCTTGCCTACGACGGTCAGGTTATCCAGGTGCAGTTTTTCCTTGGCGTACTTCATGAACTCCACGCGCATGTGACGGGGTTCGACTGCAAAGAATTCCACCTGGGGCATTACGATGGCGAGCGGGAAAATCGGACAACCTGCACCGGCTCCCATATCAGCCCATTTGATAGACGAGAGAGAAGAGACGAGAGACGAGAGAGATTCTTTGTTATCAATTCTCTCGTCTTTAGTCTGTAGCCCCGCAGGGGCGTTCTCTCGTCTAATATATATATAGGGAACCAATGAATCGGCGATGTGCCTGCTCAAAAACTTTTCGGAATCCTTCGCCGAAATCAGGTTGCCAAACTGCTTGGTCTCTACGACCAAGTCCGCAAAATCATAAAGCTTGCCGAGAGTATCGTCGGACAGCTGCACACCATGTTCTGTCAAGAACTGGTTCAAAAGATTCTGCTGATTTTTGTTTTCTCTATAACTCAATGAAAACCTAAAAATTGTTTGGACTTTGGCAAAGCCAAAGGCCGACACCCTGCGGTTTCCAAATAAAAATATGCGAACATATTTTTGCTTGGAAACCTTGGTTGTGTTTGGACACTTCGTGTCCGACCTTAATCGGCTCGGAAATAAAAACAAATAAATTTGTTTTTGCTTCACTCGCCTCATAAGGTTTCACGTGGAACGTTAGCGAGGTGAGTGCAGCGAAAAATACATTAGGTATTTTTCATTGCCGAACCGAAGCAAGTTGGCTCCGAAGGAGCAAACATTGATTGCGTAGCAATCTAACGTGCCTAACATAATTTAGTATTATGATTTGTGAATACAAGAAAAAAGGGCGGGCGCCCTTTCACTTTTTAAAAATATCCGTGGATAAGTTTTTGATAAATGTGGATTTTGTGTGAATAGGAAATAGTTTAGAATGTTCCACGTGGAACACTTATGATATATTTTCTGTTAGCAGGGCGACCGAGGAGGTCAAAATGTTTGGACTTTTCGGGGATAAATGCCGGCTTGTTTTTGCGGAGGATCGAGGTGGTGGAATTGGGGTTGACCAAAATATAGAACATCTTTTCCTCGCTATTTTTGTTCGACACAACGAATCCGTTTTCGGTATTTGTTATAATTTGCTGGGTTGTGCTGGAGAGGGAATCGTAGGAGGTTATGATGCAGGTGTTTTCGTCATTGGGGTCTGGGGTGATGAAGGAGCTTTGTTCCTTTTGGAGTGTGTTTTCGGGTAGGTCCCATACTTCCCTATAAAGGGTGTCGTTTCGCAAGTATGAAATTCTCATGTAACTGATCTTCGGTTCATCGGAGATCGCGGGACTATAGACATAAGCTAGGGAGGAATCCTTTCCTATGATGTAGGTTTCTTCTTGGATGATTTGGTCGTTGTAATAGGTAGTTGTCTTGATGTTTTTTTCAGATTTTTCCTGAACCATCTTTTGATGAATTGTTGAACAATTGTCCTCTACGCATCGGACGATGCTGTCCAGGTTGTTTCCTGTATAGTGGTATTTCATGGAGGCGTAGTAAGTAAAATCGTGAGCGTAGTTTTCGATGTAGGCACTGTCTACCAAATATGTATTTGCGATGCTGGATGTAAAAGATGTCTGGAACATGTCGCGGCAGTTGAAGGCGAAGGCATTCAATGCAATAAAGAAGAGAATTAGGATGAGCTTTTTCATGTTAATAAATATAGTTTATTTTAAATGAAAAAAAGAATGCAGGGAGGGAACCCAGCTCGGAGTTGACGCCTATGGCGTCCGTGGCTTCATTCGGTCATATTGACAAATAAATTTGTCAATGCGACACTCATTTTGCGCACTTTTGCGAAGGCCGCACGGTTCCCTCCCTGCACCCTCCCTTTCCTGGCGCAAGCGCCAACCTTACGGCTCAGCCATGACCATACAAGTATGGCCGCGGCACTCGCCTTGATCGGTTGTGGCCGACGCAGCCAGGCTCGTCCAGACGATGAACATTTTTTTTGATATTGATTGTATTTCACGCAAATGTTGGGACACTTCGTGTCCTACCTTAATCGGCTCGGAAATATATACGAAACTCGAAACTTTAGTTTCGTAGTTGAGTTATCCTCTGCGGGGAGAAACAAGCTTGCTTGTTTCTGCTTCACTCGCCTCATAAGGTTTCACGTGGAACAATTAGAAAGTTATTTCTTATAATATATAGTGGTATATTCATTGCCGCCTGTGCAGGGGCCGGGGGCTTTGATGTATCTATTATAGTCGAACTTGATTGATTTCTGGATGAGGTTACTCCCCTTCATTTCGTATTCATAGGTGTCGATGATGAGGTTCTTTTCGCTTTTCCGGGTACATTTGCTTTCGTTATTCGGGTCGCGATAGATGATCCAGTTCCTGGGAATCCAGCTGTTGACTTCGTGGATGGTATCGTTTTTGATATAGAATATCTGGTGCAGTTCCTTATCCTTATTGATATAGACGGAATCCTTTGTGCGGTAGACCGTAAAGTGCCATCTGTCCTTCGTGGATTTCCAGTCGTATTTCTTGACCTTGCCTACTTTGGTAGAGTCAATTTCCCAGTCGGGAATGTAGGTGGATCTTTCTTCGATATTGTGTGCAGGGCAAGATTGGTATAGGTTCATGCTGTCGAGATGATTGCCTGTCCAATGGTATTTGATAGTATAGACTAGCCCGTTTTGTTCCTGATAGAGACTATCCGGCGACATTTCGCCGGGCATGACGAGTGCATTATTCTCGAAGTTCGTTGCGAAATAATCGAACAGGGGTCGGATACAATCAACCGAATGGGCATTCAAAAATGCCGCTACCAATATTATAAATGTTCTCCTCATGTTATTTAATATAGATTATTTATAGTAGAGAAGGAGATGCCCGCTCAAGGCGGGCATGACAATCTGGAAAAGTTGTATGTTTGGCCTTTGGCTTTGCCAAAGGCCGACATGCTCATACTCGGTCATAAAATATGCAAGCATATTTTGCGACGCTCGTAATCGCATGTTGGGCCTCTGGTTTCACCATAGGCCTACACCCTGCGGTTCCCAAATAAAAATGTGCAAGCACATTTTGTGACGCTCGTAATCGCATGTTTGGACACTTCGTGTCCGACACCCTGGGGCTCAGCAATGTCCATACAAGTATGGACGCTGCATTCGCCCTGCGGATGTTTCACGTGGAACATTGAACTTCATTTTGACAATCTTTGTCAGGGCAATGAAGCTATATTAAAAGTGAACGTCTTTTATGGGAACTTCTATGTGTTGCTCTCTTGTTGCTGCAGTCTTTTTGGTAATGCTATTTATAATGTGGTACTAGATAGTAATCTCTACCCTATTGCCTTCGGGGTCGAGAACGACACTTTCATAATACCCGTCGCCGGTGGTTTGTGGCTCTCCCACTACCTGGATACCGTCATTGGACATTTGTTGGGTGAGGAGGTCCACCTCTTCTTTGGAACCCACAGAAAAAGATAGGTGTGCATACCCGAGATGTTCTGAAGAGGATAATGGTTCTATGTCAGGGCGGTGCATTATTTCTAGCCGGGCGCCACTTTCGAAGGTAACAAACCTGCTGGTGAATTGTTTTGCCGGATTATGGTAAACTGGGTGGACTACCCCATCGAAATACTTTCGGTAGAATTCGCAGACCTTGTCTATGTCTTTTACCCAGATGGCGATATGTTCTATTTTCATAAGGAACCCACTATAATATATATAAAAAGTGTTTATTGAAACCGAGTTTTCAACATCTATTCACATAGTAGTTGATAATTATATGTTTCACGTGGAACGTTTGCAAACCGAGGAAGCGGCGATAAACTTGTTTATCGACATTTCCGAGGTGTAGCAAGTTGGCTCCGAAGGAGCAAACCTGCGATTGTGAGTGTCGCGACGAAATGCTAGCATTTCGGCATGACCGAGCATGAGCATGTCGGACTATGACATATTCATAGTCCCAACAATACATTATTCAATTTCACATTTCGGATTATTTATCTATATTCTTCCTGGAGGTTCTTATGATCGAGATTGAAATTATCCAGGGTGATATTACCAAGCTGAAGGTCGACGCGATTGTGAATGCGGCGAATTGTTCGCTTCTGGGGGGTGGCGGTGTCGATGGGGCGATTCACCGGGCCGCCGGTCCTGAACTTTTGCGGGCTTGCATTCCATTGAACGGTTGCGAAACCGGCAAGGCAAAAATCACTCCGGGGTTTAGGCTTCCGGCGAAGTTTGTTATCCATACTCCGGGGCCTGTCTATGAGGATGGCCTGCATGGTGAACCCGAACTTCTGAAGTCCTGCTATAAAAACTGTCTTGACCTGGCCGAAGAAAATGGATGCGAGTCGGTCGCCTTCCCCGCTATTTCGACGGGCGTTTACGGATACCCCTGGGAGGCTGCCACCGAGATTGCCGTGAAAACGGTTTGTGAATATCCAAATAAGACTGTGAAAAAGGTCATCTTCTGTTGTTTCTCTGCCCAAATGGAAGGAATATATAGGCAGTTCGTTACAGCCTCCCGTTAGTCCTTTTTACTATATTATGAATAGGAAAAAGCCGGTCTGATGGATGGCCGGAAAGACAGTGTTGAAATAAATAGGAGATAATCATGGAAGAAGTCGTAAAATTTCTCAAGGAATGTGGCGCCTACTTTTTGGCAACGGTAGACGGTGACCAGCCGCGTGTCCGCCCGTTCGGTACCGCCAATATTTTCGAGGGCAAGCTCTATATCCAGACTGGCAAGTCCAAGGACTGCTCCAAGCAGATCCAGAAGAACGGCAAGGTCGAAATCTGCGCGATGAACGCCGCGGGTAACGAGTGGGTCCGCGTTGCCGGCACCCTGGTCCGCGACGACCGCCGCGAACCGAAGGTTGACATGCTGGAGCACTACCCCGAGCTCAAGTCGATGTACTCCCCCGACGACGACAACACCGAGACGCTCTACTTTAAGGATGCGACCGCCACGTTCTACTGTTTCACGGCCGCTCCCCGCACCATCAAATTCTAGTATCGAATCTAGAAATAATTCTTCAAAATTCCCGGACTGCTGCTCCGGGATTTTTTGTTCTCCCCCTTCTCGCCATCCTGACGCCCCTAGGGCGGAAGGGTCTAGAATCTACATTTTTACTTGAACAATAACACTGATTGTTGATAAATTTTGTAAACATTCTATTAACACCACGTTTCATGTAAAACCCGAATCATATTTGTATGGTGGATAAATTTGGGATTAATTTCCGCCACTTACCAACAGTAACGAATTTTTATCCGTATTTTTGAAAATGTTCCACGTGAAACATTTGGCAAATGTGAATATGTTGTGTTATTGTGTCAAAACCTGTGGAAACTGATTTTTAATGTATCAACAAGATATTAACATATATTTGGAGGTGTACGACGTCCAAAATAACGATGATTTTTACTAGAACAGTACTTGTTGATAGATGCTAAATTACTAATTTTAGGTAAGTCACCGGTTATTGAGGTAGATTCTATGCAGCCCTATATTCATCATTTTGCCAGCTTTTTAAGATTACACCTTGATTCCATTTCGGTAGGCCTGGTTGCAACGCTCCTGATGATTTACGGTGCCTTCATCAATAACTACTTCAAGAAGATTACAAGGAGCATTCCATTTGTGGGTCGGTTTGCCCTGTTCGTGGTTCTGTGCAGTGCGGGTTATGCGTTCCTGTCGTCGCAGATGGTGCGTTTCCTGAAAATGTTCCTGCGCGGACAGACGGACCTTGCGCTTATCGGAATTATCGCGGGCGCCTTCATCGTGCTAGCCTTTCTTGCCCGTAGCGGAAAGGACGTCTGATTTTTTTCCGCCCTGTTTACGGATGAATCCATTTGTGTGAATCCGGTGGCGACCTCGATGATAAAAATGAGTGTATATTGATGGCGCTGCGGGTGTCCGTAGCGGTTGTGCGGGGAATCCGCTTGAGGTTTTTATGAGTTCGGTTCTCAGGTTCGGAATTTTAGGAAGCGGATTTATCGCGACGAAAATGGTAGAGGCTGTCAAGGCGCTCGAAAGTCGCGGAATGGGAGTTGAGGCCTATGCGGTTGCCTCGCGTACGCTTTCGCGGGCGCAGAAGTTTGCCGCCGATTATGGAGTCAGGCATGCCTATGGCAGTTACGAGGAACTTGCGAACGATCCGCAGGTAGACCTGATTTATGTGGCGACGCCGCACTCCGAGCATTATAATAATATTCTGCTTTGCCTGGAACACAATAAGAACCTGTTGGTGGAAAAGGCGTTTACCGCAAATGCGCTAATGGCATCCGAAGTGATTGCCCTTGCCGAAGAAAAGGGCGTGTTCCTGTGCGAGGCGATGTGGACGCGTTTCTTGCCCGCGGTGCAGATGGTGAAGGACTGGATTTCCGCCGGGAAGATCGGCAAGGTCGAAAGTGTGGAGGCCGATTTCTCGATGCCGCTCACGCATATCGATCGCCTGCGCAAGCCTGAACTGGCCGGTGGCGCCCTCCTGGATTTGGGCATTTATAGCCTCACGTTTGCGGACATGTTCCTGAATGGCGACGCTGCGAACCCTATTGTCAAAACCGAGTCTAAGTGTGTCAAGTTCTCTACGGGTGTCGATGCCACGGACTGGATGGACCTGGTTTATGCGAGTGGACAGGTGGCGCATCTCAAGACCTCGATGGTGGCGCCGCTCAAGAACGAAGGTGTCATTTACGGCACTGAAGGTTTTATCCGGGTGCAGAACCTGAACGACATGGTGGAAATCCAGCTATTCGATGTTGCCGGAACTTTGGTGGAATCCGTCATTCCTCCTCGCATCGAAAATTGCTACGAGTACGAGGTGCTGGGCTGCAAGGCCGCCCTGGAGAAAGGCCTCAAGGAATGTCCCGAGATGCCACATTCGAAAACCATGCAGATGATGACGCAAATGGATAGCCTCCGTGCCGCGTGGGGTGTAAGTTACCCGTTCGAGCTCAGCCCCGGCGAAGTCTGGGACCGCAGCGGCGACAGGTCAATTCTCGAAGTTTATGATATTGAAACGGGCAAGTCGGAAGTGCTCGACGAATTCGACCGCGTGATAGAGGCGCCCAACTGGAGCGCCGACGGAAAGTTCCTTACTTTCAATAGCGAAGGCCGCATCTATAAATACGAGATTGCGTCGGGCGACGTGAGCGAAGTGCCGAGCTATTTCGTGGACAACTGCAACAATGACCATGTGCTTTCGCCGGATGGCGAAGGTCTCTACGTGAGTCACCACACCAAGGAAGACGGACTTTCGCGCATTTACAAGATTTTCTTTGACGGACGCATGCCGGAGCTCGTGACTCCGCTTGCCCCGAGCTACCTCCACGGTATCACTCCCGATGGCAAGGCACTCGCCTACTGTGCCGAACGGAATGGCGAATATGACATATACACCATTCCTGCGGTGGGTGGCAACGAAACGCAACTCACTACAGCTCTCGGCTTGAATGACGGTCCCGAATATGACTGCGACGGGGAATATATCTGGTTCAACTCGGTCCGCACCGGCCGTATGCAGGCGTGGCGCATGAAAGCCGACGGCTCCGAACAGACGCAGATGACGTTTGACGCACACTCAAACACCTGGTTCCCGCATATTTCGCCCGACCGCACGAAGGTCGTGATGCTAGCCTACCATGAACGTGACGTGCGCCCCGGCGAACATGTCCCGAACAAGAATGTGGAAATCCGCCTGATGACCGGCAGCGATAAGATCGGCTGGAGTGAGCCGCGTACGATTCTCAAGCTGTTCGGCGGCCAGGGAACGATCAACGTGAACTCGTGGGCCCCCGACAGCAAGCGCTTTGCGTACGTGAGATATTCCAGGTAGGGAATTTTACCTCCCCAGATATTCCTTGACGGCGTCTACAAAACGCTGGCCGAATTTTTCGATCTTCTTTTCGCCGAAACCGAATACGTTATGCAGGTCGCTTAACGACTGTGGCATTTGGGCGGCGAGATCTTTCAGAGTCTTGTCGGAGAGTACGACGTAGGCTGGCCAAGAATTTTCGTCGGCGATTTGCTTGCGGACTTTCCGCAGAATTTCGAATAGGGCACTTGTCTCGTCGCCGCCATCGGCCTGCCCGCTCCATGTTGCCGTTGTTCCGCGGCCTTTTGCGAATTTGCTGCGTCCGCTTCTTGCCCTGCTTTTCGGTTCGCTGTCCTGCCTTGCCTCGACACTTGCGGCGAGCGCGAGTTCCGCAGTTTTCTTGCCGAAAAGCACCTCGTTTCCGCTTTCGGTAATTTTGAGATGGTTGTTTTCGTTGTAGGCGATTTCGATGTAGCCCAGTTGCAGCATCTGGAGCAGGTAATCGTGCCAATGCTTGAGAGTCGTCTTTTCGCCCGCGCCAAAAGTCTTCAGTTTGTCGTATCCGTTCTTCACGATTTCTTCGCTGCGGGTCCCCTTGAGAATGTCCGCGGTCATCGTGAAACCGATGCGTTCGCCGGTGCGTTTGATGGCCGAAAGTGCCTTTTGCACGAGGATGGTTCCGTCGAAGCGCCGGGGCGGATGCTTGCAGATGTCGCAGTTTCCGCAGTTGCTGTTGCCGCTTTCGCTGTTTTCGCCGAAGTAGTTGAGCAGAATTCTGCGGCGGCAGATTTGCGATTCGGCGTATTCCTGCATACGGTCGAGTTTTTCGGAGTTGATATCTTTTTGGCCGCTTTCGTTCACGAAGCTGCGGAGGGTCACGATGTCCTGGAAGTTGTAGAACAGCACCGTTTCGGAAGGGAGCCCGTCGCGGCCCGCGCGCCCGATTTCCTGGTAGAAGTTCTCGATGCTTTTGGGCAGGTTGTAGTGAATCACGTAGCGGACGTTGCTTTTGTCGATTCCCATGCCGAATGCGACGGTCGCACACACGACATCGACGCGGTCATTGATAAAGTCCTCTTGCACGGCGTTGCGTTCATCGGCGCTCATTCCCGCGTGGTACGCCTTGGCCGAAATTCCAGCGTCCACAAGCTGTTCCGCGACTTTTTCGGTGTTCTTTCGCGAAAGGCAGTAGATGATCCCCGATTCGTTTTCGTGCTTCGAGATAATGGAGAGAATCGCCCTCAGCTTGTCCTGCCCCGTGTAGCCACGTCGTACGTCTAGACTTAAATTCGGGCGATCGAACGAACTGACGAAAAGCTTGAATTCGCGCAGGTTCAGTTGACGAACGATGTCTTCTTTCGTTAACTTGTCTGCGGTAGCCGTCAGCGCCATGAGGGTGGCGCCAGGGAACATCTGGTGGAGTCCGCCGAGCTGCGTATATTCGGGCCGAAAATCGTGCCCCCACTGCGAAATGCAATGTGCCTCGTCGATAGCGAACAGCGAAACGTTCAGGCTGTGCTGCATCCACGGAATTTCGCGTTGCAGGCGTTCCGGAGAAATGTAGAGGATCTTTGTTAAACCCGACTCACACCGCTTACGGATTGTCTCGTTTGCGGATTCGTCATTGTTACTGTTGAGCGCGTCCGCTCCGATTCCGTTTGCGTTGAGTGCATCCACCTGGTCTTTCATCAACGAAATCAGCGGCGAAATCACCACCGTGATTCCCTCGAAAATCAGCGCCGGAATCTGGTAGCAAATCGACTTGCCACCCCCTGTGGGCATCAGCACCAATGCATCGTGATGCGCCACGACATGCTCGATGATATCTTCCTGCATCGGGCGGAAAGAATCGTAGCCAAAGACGGCTTTCAGGATTTCGCGGGCAGCGGACATAAGGACGTTTGCGGTATTGGTTCGTAGCTTTTGCTGGATGCTAGTTTATTCGCAACTAAAGCCTTGCAGTTCAAGGCCCGCGCGCATCTCGCCGTAAGTCGAGGTGCGTTTCATATCCATCGCCTTCATGAATCGGCAGTCATTGTCGATATGCATGCGGAATCCGGTCATGGTGGGTTCCACCTCCCCCTTGCCGCTTGCACGTACGTGCTCAATCATCTGTTCGCGCCTGTCGCCCATTTCCGGCGGTACGAATACGTCTGTCACGATGTCGACATTTTCAATTTCGGTGGCGCCGAATACAAATGAGATGGTCACCAGGTTCTTTAGCCCGTGGAACTGGCCGGGTGTTTTGCAAACAAGGTTCTTCGGAGAATTTTTTGCTTTCTTGGCTTTGACGGGCTTGGCGGCGTTCTTATTGGGCGTGTAATGCAAAGCTGCGAGCAGTTCCTCTTCTTTGACTGCGCCGACCAATTTATTCACAATTCTGCCGTCCTTGATGAGGAAAAACGTGGGGAAAGCCTGAATCGGGAGCGATGCCTTGATATTGTCGATACCCGGTTCGTCAATGCCGACCGATGCAATCTTGATGTCGCTGTAGTTTTTCGCGATGCTGATGAGTGTCGGAATCATGATGAGGCAAGGCGGGCAACTGGTCGAAGAAATTTCCAGGATGACCGGTTTCTTGGATTGCAGAATTTCACTTTCGAAATTGCTATCGTTCACCTTGACGATTTTAATGTCTTCCAGCGCCGTTTTTGCGGCTCCGTTTGCAATCTGTGCCGCGCCTGCGTTGGATAAGGTTCCTGCAACTAAGGCCACCACGCAGGCAACTGCCGCGATATTCGTCATAAAAAATTTTTTCGGTTTCATGGGGAACAATGTAGAATTTTATTACTTTTCCATATATTCCCGAGAGGTTCCCTATGCCGAATACACTTCCCGATCCGATGACGGTTCACCCGATTGCGGGCTACGACAAAGAGATTTACGTGAAACCGACACTCAAGAATCCGCAGATTGTCGTGGGCGATTTCACCTACATTGCCGATAGCGATTTCGAGAGCCACGTGACTCACTTGTATCCGTGGAATGAAGACAAGTTAATTATCGGAAAGTTCTGCCAGATTGCCGCCGGCGTGGAATTCGTGATGAACGGTGCGAACCACCAGATGAATGCGGTTTCGACATTCCCGTTTTACACGCTTGCGGGCTGGAACATGGCGCCCCCTGCGAAAAAGGATTTGCCGCTCAAGGGCGATACGGTGATTGGGAACGATGTGTGGATCGGGCAGAATGCAGTCATTTTGCCGGGTGTGCATATTGGTGACGGCGCGATTGTCGGTGCGAATGCGGTCGTGGGGAGCGACGTGGAACCCTACACAATCGTGGCGGGGAATCCGGCGCAGTTTATCCGCAACCGTTTCGACGACGAACTCGTGCAAATTCTGCTCCAGTGGAAATGGTGGGACAAGCCCGTCGAAGAAATCAACGAGCTTATCCCGATTCTCACGAACAGCGATCTGGAATTTGTCAAGTCACGGGTGAAGGAACTTAGTGTGAGCAAGCCATAATCAGTAGGATTGCGAACACTATTGTGCCGAGGCAGCCGCTACACATGGCTTACCTGTTGCGGTTTCCGCGGCGGATGTAGTCGGCGTCCACGTTCTTTTTCCAAGCGCCTTCGTTGATGCGATTGTTTCGAATGTCGCTCACCAGGCAGCATTCCGCCATGTACATGGTTTTAATGCCTTCGCCGTCGTTTACGAAGTTTGCCGCGCGGTCTTCGAGAATGCCGAAGCTTTTCGCGGTTTCGATGGCATCGATGTTTGCACCGAGGAAAATGAATTCCCAGCCGTATTTCTGCTTCTGGCGTTCAATCATCTGCTTCACGCGTTCGGCGGAATACTTGCTGCTTGCGTTTTCGTAGCCGTCGGTGGTGATGACGAAGATGGTCTTTTCGGGGCGGTCTTCATCGCGGGCGTACTTGTGCACGTTTCCTATATGGTGAATGGCGCCGCCGATGGCGTCGAGGAGTGCGGTGCAGCCGCGGGCGTAGTATTCCTTGTCGGTGAGCGGGGCGATGCTTGCGAGCGGTACGCGGTCGTGGAGTACCTCACTGCAGTTGTCGAAGAGGATGGTGGAGACGTATGCCTCGCCCGTTTCCTGCTTCTGCTTTTCGATGGTGCTGTTGAATCCCCCGATGGTGTCCTTTTCGAGCCCGCTCATGGATCCGCTGCGGTCGAGGATGAATACGATTTCGGTGAGTCCCTGTTTCATGATTGCCTCCGTGCCGCTATTTGTGCGGCTTAGATGATGGTCGCTGGCTTGGTGCGTTCGCGCCTTTGCGTTCGCGATCGGTGAACGGAAACAATTATAGATGCCGAAAAGGCAAAAATGGTCGCTTGACAGGCGACATTTTAAAAGGGACTATTTTGGCGTTTTTAGCGGTTATGCGCCTAGGGATGGTTGCCCAAACTTGAAAAGCATGCTGTTGATTTCCCAAATGTCGTACTTTTCGCGTTCAATGAAAAATTTGACAATCAGATCACCTGTGTTGGAGGGTGAAAGCGCGAGTCCCGCGCGTGCGAGCAGGTCGGCCGTTTCGTCGAGATTCAGGTGCAGGGCGATGGCGAGTGCGAGCGCTGTCTTCTTGGTGGGCTTGTAATCCACGTTGCTACGGATCTTGGAAAAATGCTTGCGGTCAAGATTCGCCTTCTTGTAGACGTCGACATCGTCCAGGTTCTTTTCGTGAATCAAGTGGAAAAGCTTGTCGCAGAAAGTCTCGCCCGGTTTCGCAAGAATGTCGTCGAGGGATTCGGCGCATAGACATTTTGCATTGTCGTGCAGTTTGTCGATGCAATCTTCAATGTTGAGTTTAATGCAATCCCTTTCGCAGTTTGCATTGTTCCAATTGGTGTTCCTGAGAATATCTCGGCGCTGCCTCAAGTAATCGTGTACATCGTTGTATTTGTCTTGTACATAATTGTCGTCGATATAGGCGTGAATATCGCTGTACAGGTCTTCGGAAACTTCGAATGACTTGCGGTCAAAAACGACCAGCTGCACGTCCATCTCGTTTGTCTGCAAAAAGGCGCTGATAGCCTTTAACGCAATCTTCAGCGCGCTGTCCTTGGGGAACTTAAACACGCCGCTTGAAATCAGCGGGAATGCGATCGATTCGCAGTCGAGTTCCTTCGCCTTTTCGAGTGCGCCCGTGTAGCAGTTTTCAAGCGCAAGCATTTCGCCGGAAGCGCCACTGTTCCACTTGGGCCCGACGGTGTGGATGATGTATTTTGCCTTCAAAGCGAATGCGGGGGTCACCGCGACTTCGGCGACCTTCAATGCCCCGACTTTTTCACGTGCCGCAAGCAGTTCCGCGTGGCCAGCCGCCTGGTAAATATGGTACTCCGCGCCACCACCGCAAATGGGGTTCTTGTTTGCGGAATTCACGATGGCGTCGGCCTTGACTTTGGTGATGTCGTTGCGAACAATTTTTAAAGGCATAGTAACAGTCCGGTTTGACCTTAATATAGTTAAAAACCCAAATTTAGGTGCTAAAATAAAAAGGTCACTGAGTGGTACACTGAGCTTGTCGAAGTGACTGAGAAATAGATGTGGGTAACGAAAGGTCACTGAGCCTGCCGAAGTGACCGAAAAAAATTGGCCAGAATTGTGGAATTTATATATATTTGAATTGTACTTTTAACGGAGACTGGATGTTATCTAGTAAATCTTGGTTCATTGTTTAAGGCCTTGGGAGACTTTCCTTAGGCTGTCTTCCAAGGTAATTTTTGCCGAAACAGTAAAAATTAATAGGCAACTAGATTGCCGGGAGATAAACAATGAAAAATTACACTATCCGCACGGAACAACCGCGCGACTTTAAGACCGTCGAAAACCTTACCCGCGAAGCCTTCTGGAACGTGTACCGTCCCGGATGCACCGAGCATTACGTGCTGCACTGCTACAGGAGCGAGCCCGACTTTGTGCCGGAACTCTCGCTCGTGCTGGAAGTGGACGGCGAAATCATCGGGCACGTGATGTACGCGTGGTCGCATATTGACGCCGACGACGGACGCAAAATCCGCATGATGACCTTCGGGCCCATCAGCATTCGTCCCGATTACAAGCGCAAAGGCTACGGAAAAATCCTGCTTGACCATTCCATGCGAATTGCCGCCGAGATGGGCGCGGGCTGCCTCCTGATTTGCGGGAACATCGCGTTCTACGGCAAGAGCGGCTTTGTAGTCGCGAGCACCAGGGGAATCCGCTACGCTGACGACCCCGAAAGCGACGCGCCTTACTTCCTCTGCAAGGAACTGCAAGAAGGGTTCCTCGACGGAATCACCGGCAGCTACCACGATCCTGAACCGTACTTTGTCGCCATGCGCAATCCCGAAGCATTCGAGAAGTACGATAAGGAGTTTCCGCAGAAGGAAAAGCTCGTGTTGCCTGGGCAGCTCTAACCCTGTCACCCTCGCGAAAGCGGAGAGCTCTTAAATGAAGGGCGTCGGAGTAATCTGGCGCCTGTTTTCTAAAGTAGTCAAATTCAACCACTTTAAGTCACTTTTTCAAAGAATATGTCCTATTTCTATTCGCTCCATTGGAAACAATTTTGCCTTCTTCTACAAGATCAGCGAGATAAATCTTTGTGCGAGAAATCTTCAAGCCGATGTAAGCAGAGATTTCTTGAGAGCGGGCTTCTTCGTGTTCAGCAAGGAATTCAACAATCATTTTCTTGAACTTTGTCGATTTTTTATCGCCACTTTTATCGCCGTTTTCGGCGTTTATCGCCACTTTTTCGCCATATTTATCGCCATTTTCGGGATTTATCGCCGTTTTATCGCCACTTTTTAAGTTTATCGCCACTTTTTCGTCGTTATTGTGGCGATAAAAGTTCACCCGGAACATATCCCCGATTTCGGTGAATTCGGGGAGTGCCACGCCGTATTCCTGGCACATCGTATTAATCCGCTGAAAACCGGAGCCCCACCCTTCGAGAACATGAACCTTTTCCAGCGTGCGAGCAAGAGTCTTGTTACGGATAGACGAGCGGCCACTTAGTGCCTCTTCCAAAGTCAGCGTTCCGTAAAGAGTTCCCGGCGAAGAAATCTCCACGCGGTCATCATATACAGCCACTTGCACGCTGGAATTCATTTGATAATTCCTATGAATTGCGGCATTGATAATCAGTTCTCGGATAGCCTTTGGCGGAAGTTCATACTTTTCATCATGAACGACTCCGTTTATTTCGATAGCCATATTCAGGTGGTTGAGAACGAATTTATAAGCGTCGTCAATCTGCTTGCAGAGCGGACCTTCGTAGTCCTTCTTATCCAAAAAGTCGGCCCGCATTGTTCCGCGGAACCGTGCACACTGAATTCGCGAAGTATATTCATGCTTGCCCAAGAGAATAGCCAACGCATTCGTCGCCTTGTCATGCGAACGACCTGCAAGCAAGTGCAAGTTTTCCAAATCAGCCTTTGTGATTTTTCGTTTGGAACGTTTTGAAAAATCCTTGCAAAGAAATTCTATATCATCATCGGTCACCTTGAGCGATCGGTACGGAAGTTCATCGTAAGAGATGTTTTTTCCGCGATTTTCAAGTTCACTAAGGGCAGCCAAATCGGCGTTGCGAGTGGTTGCTCCAAGGCGGATATACGTTCCGTTTTCTTTCCCCTGCGACTTTATATAATACGGGGTCGCCATTCCTGGGAACACCTGAATAATCAAAAGCTGCGCACCCTCAACAATTTCTGCCGTTATGTCGAACATTATTTGCGGTTCGCACATCTGCGAAATCTTGTCGGCAATACCGTCCTTGAGTTCGAACAGGTCGGCTTTTTTAGGGATGCCGATAAACTCCCGTCGATTATTCACGCCGATGACGAATTTACCGCCGGCACCGTTTGCAAAGGCGACGATAGACTTAATCCACTTTACGGAATCTTCGGGCAATTCCACCTTGTATTCCAAGGTGCGACTTTCGCCATTCAGAATTTCTTGCTGTAAAGACATCCGCTTTTCCTCTTGTCCTTAAAGTTAATCCGTCATCCCATTAAATATACATTCTTGCCAAGACATAATTTGACATTTTAGAATTTTTATCCGTCAAGTTTTTTTCACTATTTTTTCTAACATTCAGTCCCGCAACAGACTCGGCCATCATCGATTTCTACATCCATTTATTTCGAATATCAGAGAACTCATTATTATCATTAGACTCGTTCTCCCATCTTAAAACTTCCTTTTCAGCAGAACAGTCAGCATCCTTTTTCATAATATATGCTAAACGCATAGATCTTTGACGAATGATTAATTTTTCGTCAAAAGATAGTGCAGAATTTTCATTTCCATAATCAGTAATTATTGCTAAATGTTCCAAAATTTTCATTAATAATATTTTAAATTCTTTTGCCATTGCGTTATTTTGTTCAATAAACTTAATTAGAAAATCGATGTTATGATAAATCAAGACGTCATCATCATAAAGAATTGAAAATAACAAAGCCTTAAAAAGAAATTTTACTTCATCTCCACTTTGAAGGGTACAAAATATTTCATCAAGACAATATAAAGCGTCTATTCGTTTGTTTGAGTCCTTGTTGGCAATATTTATTTCCAATTCTGTTCGCATTTTATTTCTATTTTGAGAATCACTTATTATTAGTCGTACATAGAAACAAGATAAACCAGACTGTTCTATAATTTTTAATAAATCGTTCAATTTTGTAGATGCATAGTAGTTTTTATTCACTTTTTTTAGTAATAGTCCTATAGTTCTTTGCATCAGACAATAACAAGGAATAAACTCTTCTCGCATTTCCTTATTATTCAAAACATCATTGTTACTATTCCCAAAAGTTACAATTTTATCAACAAGGGGTTCCTGATCCACCTCATCTAAATAATTGTTGTCAATCAAATAGTTGATAATCATGAAAAAATTATTCATTTCAGAAACATATTGTGTCGAAATTCCCTCTTGAGTTATAAACAACTTGCACTGAAAAGATTTTACATAATCCCTTAAAACATTTAAAGGATTATAATTAGGAGGGTATGGAAGGTTTACAAAGCATGTTTTTGAGTAATAAGGCATAAATGGCAAACCATCATCACCTATTTTATCCCAAAGAAGGTTCGCAAACCTCTGTTGTTCACCGTTATCTAGGAAATTCAATTCATAAAGCCTTGCTAGTGTTATAAAGCCCCATTTTCTTATGGTTATACAAGATGAGGACATTGCCTTATAATAAGGGGTCAGAAGTTTTTTGTCAAAGTTAAATGATTCACTAAACACATTTCTAGAAGCTCTTAAATATTCAAAAGGAGACAACAATATTCCCTCTTCTAAAGGCGATATATTCTTGGGAATAGGAAGTTTTAGCATATCCGAAAAAAATAATTCTATTTCGGTAACCAATAATGACTTGGCAAATCGCTTTATCAGGGTCTCAATACCCAAATACCTATCTCGTGATTGAGATAAAAGAATTGAATTGAGCAATTTGAGAATTTTGAATTTTATTTCCGTATTACATTTTGGCACCAGCCGCGAAATAATTTCTGGAATTATTTTGGCCAAAACCTGTGCGAAATTATTTTCATCGGTTTCTTCAAGTGAAATTTCTTTTTCATTCTCACTCAAAGTAGAAATCAAACTTTCGCAAAATTGATTTACAGAATCTGTTGAAAGATTGTTTATTGCTTTTCTTGTAAACAACGTATCTGCAGCTTTTTGATCGGCAATCCGACAACATACCGATATAGCCCACATTAAATTGTAATCAGAAATTCTAGCAATTGAAGATTTGGCTTCGGTTTCAGAGAAGTTATATATTACACGTTTATTATGAATACAAAATGGAATTCCTACATTTTCGCAATATAATAAAAAAGCAAAAGCATTTTCTTGTTCGCGAAAAGAACGTCCTAAATGACGAGTAATTGTTGTTTCACCAACATCATATTTATTGTGAATATAAATTTCTTTTTCATGTTTATACTCCGGTGACAACAAGACCTTAAAATGATTGTATTCATGAATGGGATCGCATAAGTATTTTTTTAATGTGGAAAGGCGGTCTAAATAATCTTTTTTCTGAGTTCTAGAATCATTGACATTACAACAGGCAAACAAGAGGCTTTGATATAAGTCCAAAATATATGATTCCTGAGATAATAGGGAACAATTTGTAGATGATTCTGTCGATTTTTCTTGTTCCCTTATAGAAAGCAAAGATTCTTTAACTATTTCTATTGCTTTTTGCAAATTCCCTATTTCCGCTAGAATACCAGCTTTTTTTGCATTTTCAAATGGAGTGCTACTCGGGAAAAGCCATTGTTGCACTATTTGTTTTAATTTGGGATAATCTAAATAGAATAAAGCGAATAAAGCATTTTCGTAATCCAAATCGCCTTTTAACTTTGATGGAATATTGCTTAGTGAGGATAACTTTAAATACAAATTATTCCATTCACTAGTTTTTCCATTTTGTCTGTAACATTTAAGCAAACAAACGCCTATTACTATTTTATCTTCGCAATCATAGCTATTTCCTAGAATTTTTTCGGCAAAAGATGCCGTTTGCATATCCATTGGGTGTAAACATCTGTCCAACCGCCAACACAATTCAAAAATAAATTTAAATTGGACATTCTTGTCGATGAAATCATCTTTAGCACTTAACGCAAAAATCCAATTTTGAGTCTTTAACCAAAAAGAATCCCTTTTTTCCTCAGGAAGAATAACCCAACCAGGATATGTTTTTCTTTCATTTTCCCATATCGAAATAGTATCAATAATGCTTTTTTCTATAGCATTTGTTTCGGGGTAAAAAGCATTTGCTTTATTATATGGCCATAAAAGAATGTTGTTTTTTCGGGATTTTTCCGAGAGGTATGATATAAAAATATTTAATGCGTCATAATGATTATCAGCCAAATTCACTAGAACAATATTTCTTTTGTTAAGTAGTTTTTTTTGTGAACTAGATAAATTGAATGACCCAATCAAATATATTTTAGAAGAGCCTTTTTCGAGGTTGTCTCTTAACCATCCAAGCCATTGCAAAAAATTCGGATCATCGCCCGAAAAACCGATTAAACACAATGTATTTTCTAGCAGTGATTGTTGCACTGTGTTGACAAGAGGAGCGTTTTTTTGGGGGTAAATTCTGTAATCTTCTTCTGTGATGGTAAATGGTCGAAAAGAAACAAAACTTCCATGTAATTTTATTATTCTTGGTTTTGTGGCGTAAACTAAATCATCTTTTGAATAAACAGTAGTATATTTACGATCAAAGACATTCTTGGCAGCACGTTCTAACAAAGTATCATAATTGGTTGTAAAAACATCAACCCAAGGTAATCCCAATAATTTTTTATGCAAATCTGAGGGCTCATATTCCACATCAGGAATATTCTTTTGCAACATATCATCTAATGTTGGTCGTCCAAAAGCAGCATCAACTTCTTCTGCTAATTTTAAAACATTTAAATAATTTTTTTGGGGTGTTTGGGCGTTTTTCCCATAAAGTTTTTCGTAAAATAAATCCCCTAATTCATTCCAATCAGGAAATTTTTTACAATGATTTCCACTAGAAATTGCATTTTTGCTAAACCCGGCTCCTACCATTATCGCCGCGTGATTTGTAAAAAGACGATTGGCAATTTCATCTAAAAATATTTTGTTATCTGCGGAAATCATCTTCAATCCTCCTCAAAGGCGTCTTTTAGGATGCTTTGCATGAGTTGTTTGGTGGTGGTTTCGCGGGTGGCGATTTGGGTTTCAAGTTGGGTGATGGTTTGTATGTGTTGCTCTACTCGGGCGACGATTTCTTTTTGTTCTGCTAGTGGAGGGAGTGGTATTTTTAGAGTTTCGAGGATTCCCAAATTAATGTTCTTTTGAGCTGTTGCCGGAGCGTATTTTTCCAGAATAACTTTAATAGAATCGATATAATATCTTACGAAATTTGAGAAATCTCCATCAATATAAGGCGTAAAGCCAACAACGCTATCAGGGAAGCATGCGTCGTATGTTAAAAATCCCGTTTCAGCAATATTTGCAGCAATGGTTATGCACAAGGTTCCTGCTTTCCACATTTTACTTTGAGCCAAGCCAAAATCATTATAAAATTTAGATGCCGGTTGTATTTCGTAACCATAATATTTTGATTGCGACACATCCCCTGTTTGAACAAATGGGTATTTACCATTGGAAAATAGACGAATATCATTTCTTGGACGATGTTTCGATTTACCTCTTTCTAAATCGCCTAACTCAGACAAATTGACAAAAAGCCAACTTTGAGGAATGTCTAATACAAAATCACCATCTATTTTTTCCTGAATATTATTTGACGATCTAATATTTGATTTAGATAATTTCTTTTCGGACTGAATTTTATCAAATAACGCTTGAGCATCGTAGTCGGGGTTGCCTTTTTGGACGGGGTGTTGTTTACGCCAGTCTGCGGTGAGTTTTCCTTCTATGGCTTCTTGGAGGATGTTCTGGCGGAGTTGTTTTGCGTAGGATTTTTGTTTTTCAATTTCAGATGACAGCAGTTCCGTCATTTCTAACTGAGATGAAATTTCTTTGACAATCTTTTTCTGAGTCTCTAAATTAGGGATTGATATTTCAAGAGGTAGTAAATCTCTTTCATGAATAGATTTTTGCGCCGATCCTGTCGGAGTTAGTGTAGAAACTAGATTGGCAAAAATGGGAGACCGAAGAAGATTTTTCAAATATTGCGTGTCAATCACGGTATCATCAACAGAAAACATTGGCATATTTTCTGTCGCGATACAACTATCAACTTCTTCAGGGGCAAGCCCTATTGAACCTTCATGCAAACCTTGACGAGTGAAAATAACTGTATTTGGATATTTTTTCAAATCAATCAAGAATTGCCGTTTTCGACCGATTTCTTTCCCAATTTTTGTACAGCGATATTTAACACCATCTTTTGATGAAATGGTTACTTGACGGTATTGTTGCGCATCATCTACATAAATAGTAATTCGATACTGTTTAAGAAACTCGCCAATTTTTACTTTCTTCCATTCGCTCATATTAACCTACACTCACATCAAATGCCAAAGTTTGTTCATTAAATTCCGATTTTAAATTAATCTTTAAATCGGGCATCTTATATAATTCTTCGCATATTTTATTATGGAATGAAACTAGCCATAGATACTTTTTCAGAATTTTTAATCTTATTGCTTCTTCAGCTTCATTATTTAATGACTGACTAAATTCACTCACCTTCTCCTCTACAAAATTTTTGTGTTTTTTCAAAACCACGAAAATTTCTTTAAGACATTCGGGATTGTATATCGGTTTGCGTTGGCGACCATCTCTAACATTTTTTTCGAATTCTTCAAAACTTTCTATGCTTTCAGGTTGCAAAGTGTTTTTGGGAAACCATATCCACGGGTTTAACGCGACGATATAATTCAAAAAACTCTTGTTATCGGCATTTTTTATGAGTAAATCTCGGCAAGATGCATCAATAATATATTTCTGAAGATCATTTTGTATCTCTGAATTCAAGTCATTTAAAATACAATCCGCAACAATTATCCTTGGATAAACAGTGGTGCTTTCAAGTTCCACAGCATCAATCAATGCTTTCCCGCCCACAAAATCATTTGTCAAGTATAAAGGCCCTTTGGTTATTCCTCCACGAACAATCAAATGATAGCCCTCAAAAAAAATACGTTGTATGGTTGCAATCAAGCGCAAAAAAGAAACTAAAAAAATTGCAGAAATTGAACTTGTTGTTTTTTTATAACAAATAAGAATATTGTCTGAAAAAATCTTGTATTCAATATCAGTTTTTTTATCAATTGATTCGTTGGACGGAGCATTAATAATTGATACAATCTGTTTCATCAAATCAACGGAAGATTCAATTGATTCAATCAATTTTGCAGAAATATCCTCCGATTTCTTGAAGGCTTCCTTATACCCCAAAACATCAAAGTAGGCTACATAATATTCAGAGAATTCCATCCAACCCTCTATTCCTTACTTCAAGCTCTTTTTCAAATCGGCAATAAGTTCTTCACTTGCCTTGAAGGATTCGTGGAGTCTCTGTATGAGTTCGGCGGTGGAATATCCAATTTCTTCTTCAGGAATAGTTGGGTTCTTGATGTCAAGATTGAAGCCCCTCTCTTCAATTTCCTTTATCGAGACTTTCCAGGCAACATCGGATTTCTTGCGCTTATTCCACCACTTTTTGAAGGACTCAAATTCCGCTTTCCGGATAGGCTTGGTCTTGGAATACGCCTTCATTCCTGCAGGTACCTTGTGCTCGTAATACCAAACATCCTTGGTCTTTTCACCCTTAGTAAAGAAGAGTATGTTTGTCGCTATACTAGGCACATAAGGTGTAAATACAGAAGTTGGAAGTCTCACAATAGTGTGCACATTGCATTGCGTCAAGAGTTCCTTGCGGATTCGCTCCTTCAAGCCGCCACCTGTAAGCGAGCCATCAGGCAACACAACTGCTGCGCGACCACCGTCCTTAAGATAACGCATAATCAAGAGCAAGAATAGGTCTGCACTTTCCTTGGTACGGAAAGCGACGGGATAGTTCGTCTCTACGCCATCGCTCACAGAAGCACCGAAAGGGGGATTCGCCAAGATGACATCCACTTGGTCTTTGCGACCGATGCTCGTATATTCGCGGTTCAAGCTGTCGGTGTAAAGGATATTCGGCACTTCGATGTCGTGCAAAATCAGGTTCGTTACGCAGAGCATGAACGGGAGTGGCTTGAATTCTTGCCCGCGAATGGTCGCGTTGAGTGTTTTCAAGTCTTCTACGGAATGAACATCTTGCTTGCGGATGTTCTCGATAGCACAGGTCAGGAATCCGCCTGTACCGCAAGCGGGGTCAAGCACGCGTTCGCCAAGTCGCGGGTTCACGATTTCCGTCATGATTTCGGTGATGGCACGCGGGGTGTAGAATTCACCATAGTTGCCCGCACTCTGCAGGTCTCGCAACAAAGTTTCGTAGATGTCGCCAAACAGATGGCGGTCTTCGGATACGTTGAAGTCAATCTCGTTCAGCTTGTTCACCACCTGACGGATGATGGTGCCGTTTTTCATGTAGTTGTTGATGCCGTCGAAAATGTCGCGAATAAGAATAGCGCGCTTGTTGCCGGTAGAAACGTCTATCTTTTTCAGGCCAGGAATCAACTTGTTGTCAACGAATTCCTGCAAGGCGTCGCCCGTCATGCCTTCGCTATCGGCAGCCCAGTTGCGCCACTGCAGTTTTTCAGGGATTACCGACTTGTAGTCATCATCCAGAAGTTCCATTTCGGAATCCTTGTCGTCGATAATCTTGAGCGTAATCATCCAGCCCAGCTGTTCAATGCGCTGTGCATCGCCAGAAACACCCTGGTCTTTTCTCATGATGTTTTGCAGGGTCTTGATAATTCCACCGATGTCGGCCATTAGGCTACTCCTCTATAAATTTCATCTTCCAGTTCGCGCACCGCCTTCAAGTAATCTTGCTTGGTACCGAACAATTCAACAATTTCTTTCGGGGTTCCAAATTTAGTAATGGGATTCACTTTTAAGACCGAGGCATCCTCAATATTTCCGATTCCTTCTTCGGCATACTTGTCCAGAAGGGCTTCCAGAACAGCTCGTGCCTTGTCGCCATACTTGGCAAAGTAATTGCGCTTGCGAACGTTTTCGACGCGTTCCTTGCGGGTGAGCGCCGGAGCATCGTAAGCGATATGGCAAATCAGGTCGAAAATATCCAAGTCACGTTTGATTTCTTCTTGCAGGTTTTCGGCAATGATTCCCTGTTTTTCAAGTTCCTCGATAATCGCCTTTTTCTTTTCAGCACTATTCCATTCTTGCAAAAATGTTTGCAGGTCGCGATAACGGCCTAATATGCCTTGACGGGTAAATTCGCGGAGCGTAGTCGTAATGAGTTTGCCCGAGGGGT
>NZ_CAMVDO010000024.1 GCF_947166265.1 uncultured Fibrobacter sp.
CAAGGAGGCCCGTGCCGGATTTGGCAGGGCTTTCGCGAGGGGGAGGCTTCCCCCCATGATAGGGCGTTTATATTTCAACGGATGCTCCTCTATTTTTCTATTTTTAACAACGATGATTAACGTGAAAATTTGCAGGTTTTCTTTACCGTTGCTGCTTGCATCTCTGTTTTTGATGCTTGCGTGTGCCGGTGCGCCTGAACCAGAGACTGAGCCCGTGGCTGAACAGGCTATAGCCGCAGAACTTCCGAAGGATTCCGCGGCGGCTCCGGTTGCAAGTGCTGCGCAAACGCCTTCTATTCCGGAGAGTTACAAGGATATTCAATTCCCTGAATACCGCTACGTGGCTCCGTATCCGAAAGACTATCGTGTTGAAATTGCTCCCGGCGTTGTGGGTTACATCGTGAGTGACCGAAGCCTGCCTTTGGTGAATTTTACGGTTTACTTCGACGAGTCGAGTGTTCCGGCAGTCCTTAAGGACGAGGCTGCCTCTTCGATGGTCGGGAGTATGCTTCGTCGCGGTGCCGGTGGCGGTATTTCCGCTCGCGCACTGGATGATTCGCTTGAGTTTATCAGTGCCGGCTTAAGCTCTTCGGTGGGTACGTTTGCGTCGATGTTCGATATCGACTGCCTGTCGAAGGATTTCCCGGGAATGCTGAATCTTGCAAAGCAGGTCCTGACGGCTCCTGCATTCGACAAGGAACAGTTTGAAATTTTACGTGCGAATTTCTTGACGGCATACGACCGTCGCTACGATACTCCCGCGAAGGTGCTTTCTGCGCTTCGCTCCAAGGTGAATTACGCTCCGAATCCAAGACTCTGGGACGCCAATGCCGATGACTATAAGAAGGTCTCGGTTGCTGATGTGAAGCGTCTTGCACAAGGCGTCTACTCTTCGGATCACATTATTTTTGCACTTTCCGGTGATGTCGATCGGGATTCGGCGGTCGCGGTGCTCAAGGAGTTTTTCGAAGGCTGGAAAGCTGCGTTGAAGGCCCCTTCAAAACCGACGAAGACCGCCCAGACGAAAGCCCCTGCTCCAGAACAGCTGTCGTTTGTGCGCAAGCCGGGGATCTATGTGGTGGACAAGGATATTACGCAGGCGAATATCTCTATGAACCAACCGTTCGTTCGTAGACCTCACGAGGACTATTATCCTGCTGCAGTGGCGAACTTTATTCTGGGTGGCGGAAGCTTTACGAGCCGCCTGATGAACCGTGTGCGCAGTGACGAGGGTCTTGCCTATAGTGTCTACAGTTCGGTCGGGAACGACTACCGCGATACGGCCATGGTGACAATCGCCTTGCAGACCAAGGTAGAGTCGGTTGAATTTGCTCTGAAACTTATCCGCGAGGTGGTGGAGGAATTTGCGAAGAACGGTCCGACGGAAGATGAACTTGTTCAGGCGAAAAAGTCGCTGATCGAAAGCCTCCCGAGCCTGTTCGACAGCCCGTCTTCGACGGCAGAAATTTTTGCAAAAGGTGAACTGCTCGGAAAATCGTTTGACCATTATCTGGACTACGTGAAGGAAATCAATGCGGTGACGGCGGAGCAGGTGAAGGCGATGGTGAAGAAGTATTTCGACATGGACAAGATGACGGTCTCGATTGTCGCGCCGGTTGCAAAGCTTGAATCGCTGAAGCCTTTTACCGTTGTTTCTCAGGATAGCTTGGAATTTAGGGACAGGTGAATATGTTGCGGAACGTGATGGTTTCTTTAGTTCTTGCCTTGCTGGTCAGCGTTGTATGCCCTGTTTCTCTGTGGGCAGAAGATGCTGCTGTGGCCGCAAGTATCGACACGGTGGCAAGGGAAAAGTTGCATGATAATTTGCGCAAGAAACTTGGAAACAACGATGACTTGCGTTCTCTTTGTTCGGGTCTCAAAATCTGTCTGAATGTTGATTTCGAAGGTTGCTTCGAAGAAGACAAGAAGCCTTGGTCCAAGGTGAAGTATAACGACGAGTTCTGCGAACCCTACAAGGAAATAGGCCGCCGAGGATACCCGCCCGAACCGAAGTTCCCCATGGTTCCCGAAATTTATGCGAGGCTTGGACGACAGTACCGAGTTCAGTACGTTTATTCCGGTACGCTTCCGCTGAACGAAAATGTGATTAGCTACTTGTTCGACAATATGCCTTTCACGGCGGAACTCATCAACGCCTATCTCGAAGAAAACTATACGCTCGAATACACGCATCCGAGTAGACGTTTCTTTAACGGGAGCAACGGGCGTAGCCTTTCTGGGGAGTTCTACTGGGCCTTGCAGGATAGCGCTGGAAAAAAGCTTGGGATGCGCAATACGTTCTTTGGCTATGGACATGCCCAGGTTCTCAAGTGGTCCTTGCATGGAACCGCGATTGCCTACCTGGATATGGATCCCATTCCCGGCAACAGGATTAAGTATAAGTTAACGGCGATTGTGTTCCCGGGTAATTCGGTGTTGAATTCCATTATGCAGATGAACGTGTTCCGGAGCGTGGTGAATTCAAAAATTGAACATATCGTAAACGATGTCAAGAAAGCTGCCAAGATGTATTTTGACGGCAACAAGGAACCGATGCTCAAGAGCGCATCGCTAAAGTCTACCGAGAATGTCCAGTATGTACTGGATTTCGAGGAGGTGGTGAACGGTGCGCATTGGGAGCTGGGCGATTTTGAACGTCTGCAGAAGGCCCGCAAGCAAAAGCGTGAGCAGGACATGCAGGCGGTCCCCATCATGGTGAACGATATTCAGAAAATCAAGGAATCGAAATGAGTGCTGAAAGAGAATCTATGGAATCCCTGCTTGCGCGGGTGACGGAACGTCGTCGTGAGCTTTTGACGTCTGTGGTGGACCGCCGTACAAGACATTTCTGTATGGTGCTGGAAGATCTTTTTGATCCGCACAACATTTCTGCCGTGATCCGCACCGCAGAAGTCTTTGGGCTTCAGGATGTTCATATTATTGAAGAAGACAATGCCTACAGCGTGAACAAGTCCATTCTGAAGGGTTCTTACAAGTGGATGAGTCTGTACCTTTACAAGAAGCGCATGCTCTGCATGGAAAAGCTGCGCGCGAAGGGTTACAAGATTGCGGTTGCAAGTACGAATACGACGAATTCTGTTCTGGATCTGGATCTGAGCCAGCCGACGGCATTCTACCTGGGAAGTGAATTCCACGGGAACCACCCCGATACGCTTGCCCATGCCGACTATGAATTCAAGCTTCCGCAGTACGGCATTACCGAATCGATGAACGTTTCTGTTGCCGGGGGCGTTCTGATGACCTACCTCGACGTGTTCATGCAGAAGGAAGGCCGCGAAAAGTTCCTGCTTAAAAAGGAAGAACGCGACGCCCTGCTCTGGGACTGGCTCGACCGCCACGTAAACGGCATCGAGAACAATAGCCCCATTACGCGAGTGGAAGAGTAAGCGGCGAAACCGCCCAATAAACTTTCGTTTAAAGATGCTTCAAAGCCCCCTTTTTAGGGGGCTTTCTCCTATGTTGCACGTAAAAAATGCTAGATTAGCACTCAAATGAAAAAGTATACGGCTCTTTATTTTTCAGTCGGCCTAGTGGTCATACTGGCCCTGATAATTCTTGTTTTCGGAGTATTCTTTTTGAACGAGAAGGATCCCCGCGAAACATTTAACACGTTCCATTTGCGCTTTACCCAGGTGAGCACTCTGGTGTTGGACGACCCTGTAAAGGTAAACGGTGTAAAGCTCGGTAAGGTTGTGTCCATTGAACTGTCGGGACACCGCGTGGTGGTGACTATCCGCTTGCGGACCGACGTGAAGATTCCGAAGGATTCCGAAATCCGTGTACAGAACATCGGTATCATGGGTGAACGCCAGATCGGAATTATCCTGGGTGACGAGGAAAACTACTTCGCACCGGGCGATACCATCACGGGTCAGTTCGATGCGGGTATTGCCGAAGCGATTGGCCTTGCGGGTGAACTGTGCGACAGTACCAAGATTCTTCTGGAATCGGTAAAGCACGCCCTGAACCAGACGATTGTGAATCCCGATTTCCAGGAACGCTTCAAGACGCTGCTTGTGAAGGCTGAAAAACTCGAAGACCGTGCCATAACCATGCTGAATACGACCGACCCGCAGTTAAAGAAGAGCCTGGAAGGACTGAACCAGGTGGTGGTGAAGGTGAACGAGCTGCTAGACGGAGTCAAGCCGCCTATCGACAATATGTTTGCGAATACGGACAAGGTGATGGGGAATGCCGACAAGCTGATTGGCGAACTTGAAGGCGTAACCAACCATCTGGACGAGCTGATTGTCAAGGTTCAGACGAAAATCGAATCCAAGGACAATACGGTGGGAATTTTGCTGAACGATCGAACCTTGCATGATGATTTGGTGAAGACGGTGCATTCGGCGGACAGCCTGGTGCGCGTTATTCTGCATGATGGTCTTGATATCAACGTGGATTTTTTCTGAGGAAAAAATGATTGAAAAAACACTGGTGGTAACGAACAAGTTGGGTATTCACGCTCGACCGGCCGGTATGATAGTTGATATTACCGGACAGGCGAAGAGCGACATCTCGATTGTTTTCGAGGGCTCGAAAGCGAATGCCAAGAGCATTTTGAACGTGATGATGCTTGCTATTCCGGCAGGCTCCGAGGTCAAGTTCGAAATTGACGGCGAAGACGAAGAAAGTGTAGCTTCACAGTTGGAAAGTCTGTTTAATGACCACTTCAACGAAGAACCCTGCTAGTAAGAAAAAGGCTCCCGCCCGCATGGCTTTGAAGGGCGTGCCTGCGTCTCCTGGCTTTGCCATGGGGCGCGTTTTCCCGGTGATTAACCGAAAGATTTCGGTGGTCGAGGAAACACTTCCGGAAAGTCGACTTGCAGACGAGGAACAGCTTTTTCTGAAGGCTGTCCACAAGACGATTAAGGAAGTCACGCAGATTAAGGAAATTTCAGAAAGTCGTACAGGGATGAAGGACAGCCTCATCTTTGCGACGCACTTGATGATTCTACAGGATCCCGAGCTTATAAATGGGGTCCTAGACAAGATTAAGAAAGATCATAAGAATGTTCGTTGGGCGGTTCATGTTGTCCTGGGGGCATACATCGATCGCTTTGAGCAGATTGATTCGCCGGCGATGCGTGACAAGGCGGCGGACCTGAGGGATGTCTACAACCGTCTGATGGCGGCAATGGAAGACTCCGGACCTGTATTGGAGGATGTGGCTCAGGAAGATGGCGTCATCCTTGTGGGTCACGAACTTTTGCCGAGTCTCTTGATGTCCATTAAGCCTGGCCAGGTGGCTGGTTTTGCGATGGATACCGGTGGCCGAACAAGCCACGTGGCGATTCTTGCACGCTCGTTGCAGATTCCGCTCGTGTCGGGTCTCCGTAATTTTGCGGCCCTGGTGCAGTCGGGCGACACGATTATCGTGGACGGTTCCAGTGGACAGGTTGTCATCAATCCGACTCAGGACGATGTCAAGGAATTTTATGCCCGTCAGGATGTGTTCGAAAGGCAACGACGCGAACTGTTTACGATGCGTCAGCTGGAGCCGATGACCCGTGACGGTAAGTACATTACCCTACATGCAAACATCGAACTTCCGTCGGAATCGGAGAAGGTGACGGATTTTGGTGCTACCGGTATCGGTCTTTATCGTTCGGAATTCTTGTTCCTTCGTAACGAAGCTCCGACTCAGGATGAACAGCGCGATGCCTACCGCTACATTCTTGAAACGATGTCACCGTGCCCGGTGACGATCCGTACCTTGGATGCCGGTGGCGATAAGCTTGTAAGCGGCATTACCGCGGTGAACGAGTCAAACCCCTTTATGGGCTGGCGCTCGATTCGCGTATGCCTGGACCGCGAAGATATTTTCTGTACCCAGTTGAAGGCCTTGTTGCTGGCGAACACCAAGGGCAACCTGCGCCTTTTGCTCCCGATGATTTCGGGAATGGCGGAACTTCGCCGTGCAAGGGCCTGCATTGAAAAGTGCCATAAGGAATTGGTGGCCGAAGGGCATAATGTAGCTAAGGTGAAAATGGGCGTGATGATAGAAGTGCCCGCCGCCGTGATGATTGTAGACAAACTAGCGAAAGAAGTCGATTTCTTTAGCATCGGCACCAACGACTTGATTCAGTTTACCCTGGCTGTAGACCGCACGAACGAGTTGATTACCGATATGTTCCAGCCGCACCATCCGGCAGTGCTTAGCATGATTTACCAGACAGTCCAGGCGGCTCACCGCGAGGGGATTCCCGTGGCGGTCTGTGGCGAAATGAGTGCGGACCCGATGAGTGTGCTGCTCCTGGTGGGGCTTGGGGTCGATGAACTTTCGATGACTCCCTGGAGCGTGATGTCTACAAAGAAGATTATTCGTTCGATCAACTTTGAAGATGTTCGTGATTCTGCCTTGACGGTACTCCAGATGGAAGATGCGGAAAGCGTGAATGCCTATATGCACGGAAAGTACGCTCAGACGATTAGGGATCTGGGAATATCGAGCTTTGTGGGTCAGGTGGACGGTAGCAAGAAGATTAAGAATTAAAAATGATGCCGAATAGATTCTTCATTTTTAATTTTTCATTCTTCATTGATATTTTCTAGGGGAAAGAGTACATGTGTAGAATTGTTTGTTTGGTGGTATTTCTGAGTGTCTTCGCCTTGGCGGATTCGCTTTCGACGGTACCTGCAGCACCAAAGGCCCCGCAGGGCGATTCTGTTGCGGCTCCCGAGAATCCGCGTCCGACCCTTTCGACGGACAGCCTGATTGCGACGATGCCCTTGACGCCTCCCGATCCGTATGCTGCTGACGAACAGATTCTTCCGGCTCACTTTCAGGATATGGTGGTGCGTTACAGTCGGTTGAAATCGCTGAGTGAAGATCAGTCCCAACCGAAGAATGTTCGCGAATTTGCACGTGCCGCCCAGTTTTTTTATAGGGAAGAGTGGGATAGCGCTTATGCCGCGTACGATATTTTGCGTGGACGCGATACCTTGTTGGACGGAGCCGTCATTCTCCGTATGGCAACCGCCAAGTTCAAGCTCGGTGAATTCCCGCAGATGCGTTCTGCTCTTTCCGCCTATAAGAATTATGAAAATGACGCATCCTTCGATAGGGCTGCATCGCGGCTGAGAATCGAGGCCGCCATGGCGGATTCTACGCTAAGCGATCACGCCCATGCGGATTCGCTGAAGGCTTTCGTGGAAAAGTATCCGAAGTCTGACGACGCTGCGGCTCTTCGGTTCCGTTATGCGCAGTACTTGGAACAGTTCAAGCAGATGAAGGATGCGAAGCGCATTTACCTGAAGCTGCTTACGAGTTCTTCGAATTATAAGGATTCCGCTTTTGCCGCTATCCGGAGACTCCGCAAGGTGCGTGGAGCCCCCGAAACTCTGGAAGAAAAGGTGGCGTATGCCAAGATGGCCTGCGCAAAGGACAATGCCGGCGAATGCCTTGTCCTGCTGGATTCCATTCATGTCCTGGATTCGATGCTGGTGTCGCTTTCACCAGAAGCGGTTCTTCCCCCGCCCGAAGATTCCTTGCAGAAAAATTTGCCGCCTTCTTCGCTGGATATGGCGACCCGCATCAACCTGTGGGAAAAACGCGCCGTGACGCTCCGTACCTTGAAGCGCGAGGATGAATCGATTAAGCAGTTTAAGTTCCTTCTGGATTCCGTGGAAGCGCGTCCTTTGTGGATGCAGTCGATTCTGCGCTTGTACCGCAACAATGCGCTGCGTTACGAAAAGGAAATCCGCAAGATGGATGCCGCCTTGCAGGATGCGAGCCAGTACAGCAAGGAAAATGCGAACAACCTTTGGGTGAAAGGCTTTGAGTACGAGCAGAAGGAAAACTACGACAGCGCCATCGTTTGTTACAGGACGCTTTCGCACAAGCGCTTCAAGAATAACGTCAAGAGACAGTGGGCGAAGTTCCGCATCGGTTTTGTTTTGTTTAAGCAGGAAAAGTGGAACGAGGCGGTAGATGCGTTTATCGATGCGTCCAAGGAACCGTTCCTGTGGAGTGGAAGTGGCGCTCGAATGTTCCTGGGCGATGCCTACATGAAGCTCGGCAAGGATTCGCTTGCCCGCGAAGCTTACCTTGACTGTATCCGCGATTTCCCGCTGGCCTACTATGCGCACCGCAGCCGCCTAAAGCTGGTGGAATACAAGTTGATGGCCGAAAAGGATGTTCCCTATGCGCATGGGGTGCTGATGGCGCCGGAGCAGACGCTCGCTTGGGTGCGTGCCTCGCAGAAGGTGGGAAAGCCCGATACGAGCTACAATGCGGATCGTTACAAGAGAATCCGCACGTTGTTCCAGTACGGTTTCAGCGAACAGGCTTTTGCGCTTTACGACGAGGCTCGCAAGAAGAACGCGAAACGCCTAGATTTCTTGTATGAGTACGGCAAGTTGTTCTACGAAATGGGTGAGACCGCTGCGGGGTACCGCCTTGCTCGTCAGTTCCAGAACAATATCGATCGTCGCCGCCTGATGACTCCGCCCATTGACGTGCTGCATTACCTTTACCCGATCCCCTACAGGGACCAGGTCAAGTTCCATTCGGGTGAACGCATCGACCCGTTCTTCGTGTACAGCGTGATGCGCCAGGAGTCAATTTTCAACTTCGAAATCATGTCGCCGGCAGGTGCTTGCGGACTTTTGCAGATTATGCCCGCGACGGGCAAGATGCTCGCCGGCAAGGAAGGCCTCGAAAATTTCGAACCGATGCAACTCTTTAACGCCTACATGAACATCCGTCTGGGAATTCGCTACTTGGTTGACTTGAAGGCCGAATACAACGACGACTATATGTACGTTCTCGGAAACTACAATGCCGGCCCCAAGCCTACTAAGCGCTGGCAGACTGCTGGCGAGGGCAAACCCTGGGATATCCGTGCCGAAGAAATCAGCTACTGGGAAACCCGTGACTACGTGAAACGCGTCATGGGAAATTACTGGATTTACCAGGAAATCTACGACGGAATTTAGCGGATGCTTTTCCTCCTCCTTACAATTGTTCCGGCGTTCCTTTTTGCTTGTGGGAACATTCTCGAAAAATCGGGTGTGTCCACGGTCGGCAAGCGCACGGGTGGAACTTCCAGACCTTGGGAATTTTTCAAGGGCGTGATTACGAATAAGTTCTGGTGGCTGGGAATCGGTTGCTCGGGGCTTGCTACACTGGGCTACTATATTGCCATGGCTCGTTATGACCTTAGTCAGGTGCAGCCGATGATGGTGCTGAATCCGGTGCTTACCGCCTTGATGGGTTTCTGCATCTTGAAGGAGACCTTGACTAAGCGTATTGTTGTCGCCATTTGCTTTGTCGTGGCGGGCCTTCTTTATTCGGTGGAAAGCATGGGCCAATCGACGGCGGTGCAGAATATCGGAATGCTTTGGGCGTATGCGGGTGGACTCAGTGCGGTAACGCTTGTTGCGCACCTCTGGGTCAAGGATCGCGAAATGGTGGACTCCCTGATTATGGGCGTTGGCTTTGGACTTTCGGCGGCGTTCTACAAGAGCCTCGCGATGGACTTTGACTTGGACCATATCGAGCTTTCGTCCATCGCGAGTTTGCTAATGGATTTCAGGACTCTCGGATACATTGCGACTTATGGAATTGCCTTCCTGTATTCGCAGGTGTCGTTCTCCCGTGGGCGCGCTCTGTTCATTGTTCCGTTTAGCGCTGCTGTCGGTGCCGCTGTGCCGACTTTGGCCGGTGTTCTCGTCTTTTCGGAAGCATTCCCTGTGGGCAAGGTGATTTCGGTGACCCTGGTGCTGGTTGGCGCCTGTCTGTTTATTGTACGTAGGTCGCGCCGAAAAAAACGTTCCTAGTTGCGTCTTATGGTGTGCAGACGTATCATGTACTATTGTTTGTTGTTGCTGTTGGTTTTAGGACTTTCGGCTTGTTCCGATGATTCGTCCAGTTCATCGAATGATGTTTCCGATATTACCGAAGTCAGTTCTGCTTCGGAAGATAGTGTGCCGGAAAATGAGCCGGGGCTTCCTTTTGTAGGGGGCAACGTGGTGATTTCGGAAATTGATCCGATTAACATCGTTTACGAAGATCATGAAGGGGGTGATGCGGGGTGGATTGAACTCTATAACAAGTCTTCCGATACGGTAGACCTTTCGGGGATGGCGCTTACGGATTCGCTTGCACGCCCGTTCAAGTGGAAATTCGGCAATGTAAAGATTGCTCCGGATTCGTACTTGTTGGTCTTTATGTCGGGAAAAGATGTTCCTGATTATGTTTACCCGCACGATTCGCTTGACCTGATTGGTCCTGGCTGCTGGACTTGGACCGACGCGCAGAATGATCCACCAGGTTATAGTTATGCGGACCCCTTGCCCGGTCAAAAGAAAAACTGTTTTAAGGATAAGGAACAACGTCAATTTGGTGCCGTCATGAAGTTGGGAGAAAATGAAGACCTTGGCTGGTCTTCAATTGCCGTGTTTGTAGGAACAGGAAATAGCGATCCGAGTGACGTCCTCGATATGGCGGCGACTAACGAGCTCCTGGTTCACGCCTTCATTACTAAGGACCGCAAAGTTTCGCTTAGGCTTACGCAGCCTGATATCGATGACTGGAAAGGGTACGAGATGATTCTAACGGGGACGGGAGATTCTTCTACGGTGTACCGGTTGCCTCTTCCGATCGGGAAGACTTTTCCGGACCTTAAGAATATTTACGGAACGCGCATGAGTCCGGAAGCAAATGAGTCGCAGGAGGTGACGGTCAAGGTTTTCAGCTACATTGCTCGAAACCGGGGACATGAACCGCATGCGGGTTTCAGACTTTCGGAGAAGGGGGCTCGACTGTATCTGGTAAATGCCGATACGACTCTTGCGGATTCGGTGGAGTATCCCGAGATTCCAGTAGGAAAGACTTGGAATTTGGGATCCCTGGCCGATGGAACGACCGGATTTGGATTTGCCTTGCCGTCTCCTTACGGTCAGGTGAAATCGTCCGTGATGGAGAGCCGTTCCCCTGCGGTTGATACGTTGGCCGAATTCCCGCCGTCTGGTTTTTATGCGGCTCCTTTTGAAGTGAAAATTCCGCGGAATCATTCGGTTCGTTGTGTTGTTGGCGGAATTGCCCCTACGGAAGGTCCTACGGAAACGGCTCTTGTGCAGATAAAATCTTCTGCGACGATTCGCTGCGCCTCTTTCGTGCCGGGGGCACTTCCGGGTGAAGAGTTGGTTCGCACCTACATTATTGGTGAAAAGCCGAAATTGCCAGCTGTATTCCTGACGGCGGATCCGAATTCACTCTTTGACCCTGATTCGGGAATTTACATGGAAGGCCCTAACGCTCAGGAGAAGGAACCTCATTATGGAGCGAATTATTGGCAGGATAAGGAAATTCCCGTGTTTGTGGAATTGACGGAATCGGAGTCCGAATTGCCTGCATTTTCTAAGCGGGCGGGACTCAAGATATTTGGAAATTACAGTCGTCAGAATGCCAAGAAGTCCGTCGCGGTTACTTTCCGCGAAAAGTATGGTGACAAGCGCCTGCACTACAGCCTTTTCCCCGAGTTTCCGGAACTGAACAAGTTCAAGGTGTTCCTGCTGCGCAACAATGGAAGCAACTTCGGACAGGACTACATTCGCGACCGCCTTGCCAGTTCTGTTAGCGAGGGGCTCGGTGTCGATTACCAACGCGGAAGGTTCGCGGTTGTGTATTACAACGGGGAGTATTATGGCATCCATAGCATTCGTGAACGTTCGACGGAGTACTATTTCGAGACGCATTACGGGCTTGATCCTGACGAAATCGATTTGCTCAAGGCGGACAATTCCGTGTCGGCGGGGTCTGCGACTGACTATGTAGCCCTGATGGATTGGCTGGAAACGCATCACCTGAAGAGCGACAAGGACTACGATTACGTGAAGTCGCAAATCGATGTGGATAACTTGATGAACTATATGCAGGTGGAACTTTATTCCAATAATCGTGACTGGCCGAGCAACAACCTAAAAAAATGGCGCGGCACAAATCCGAAAACATTGTGGAAGTGGTTCTTGTACGATATGGATTTTGGAATGGGAAACAACTTTAGCCAGTATACGAACAACATATTTGAGTTCGCGTTGGCGGAAAATGGCGAAACTTGGCCTAACGGGCCTGAAAGCACTTTGTTGTTTAGGCGAATGTTCGAAAATGCCGATTTCAAGGCCACTTTTATCAATCGTATGACAGCGCTTCTCCAGATGAATTTCGAAAGTTCCCGAGTCCTTGCTCGAATTAAGAACATGATGGCTGAAATCGAATCCGAAATTCCCCGAGACCAGAAACGCTGGAAACTGAATGCGTCTAGGATGGAAAATCAGCTGAAGTCGATCAAGGACTTCGCCCAAAAGCGTCCGGAGGTCTTGTATCAGGAACTTCGCGAGTATTTTGAACTAGGCGAGTCTGCTCCGTTGACCTTGACGGTTCAGGGATCGGGGACGATTCTTGTACACGGCTTGCCTCTAGATCGGTCTACGATGACAATCCCGTTCTTTGAAAATTTCCCGGTCACCTTGACTGCATCGCCTTCGGCTGGGGGTGTGTGGAAGGGGTGGAGCGACGGGGTGAAGGAAGCCTCGCGGACTGTTGTGCCCGGTGAAATAAGCGAATTAAAAGCGATTTTTAAGTAGTCTGTGTATACAGCGCTCTCTTGCGAACACCAAGGGAACAAAAAAATGTGATGTATATCTTACAGAACCGCTCTTTGACTTTTTTTTAGCTACTATAGTGTATATGGGAAATCCTGAATTTTCTAAATTTGGGCACACTATGAGTTACAATACTAAGATTCTTTGCATTGGCGCGGGCTATGTCGGTGGCCCCACTATGACCGTTATCGCCGACAAGTGCCCCGATGTAAAAGTGACTGTGGTTGATATCAACCAGTCCCGTATTGACGCTTGGAATAGCGACAACCTCCCGATTTTTGAACCCGGCCTCGATGACGTGGTGAAGCGCGCCCGTGGCCGTAACCTCTTCTTTAGCACGGATATCCCTGCTGCCATCAAGGAAGCGGATATCATCTTTGTTTCGGTGAATACGCCGACGAAAACTTTTGGTCATGGTGCCGGTAAGGCCTCCGACTTGCAGTACTGGGAAAAGACGGCCCGCAATATCCTCGAAATTGCCGACGAAGGCAAGATCATTGTGGAAAAGTCCACGCTTCCGGTGCGTACCGCCGCCGCCATGGAACGAATCTTGAACTCTAACGACAAGGGACTGCACTTCGAAGTGCTTTCCAACCCGGAATTCCTCGCCGAAGGAACCGCCATTAACGACCTTTTTGAACCGGACCGCGTGCTCATCGGTAGCCACCAGACGGAATCGGGCCTTGCCGCCTGCCAGAAGCTGGTCGACGTTTATGCACACTGGGTGCCGCGTGACCGCATCCTCACGACAAACCTCTGGAGTTCCGAACTGACGAAGCTCACCGCGAACGCCTTCCTGGCCCAGCGCATCAGCTCTATTAACTCGATTAGCGCCCTTTGCGAAAAGACGGGTGCCGATGTGGACGAAGTTGCCTACGTGATGGGCAAGGACCGTCGTATCGGTTCCAAGTTCCTCAAGGCCTCTATCGGCTTTGGCGGTTCTTGCTTCAAGAAAGATATTTTGAACCTCGTGTACCTGTGTGGCTACTATGGTCTCCCTGAAGTGGCCGCCTACTGGGAATCGGTGGTGAAAATCAATGAATGGCAGACCCACCGTGTGGTGGACCGTATGCTCGAGACCATGTTCAACACGATTGCAGGTAAGAAGATTGCCGTGTTCGGTTTCGCCTTCAAGGCCAATACCGGTGACACTCGCGAAAGCCCGGCAAACCTGGTTGTGCGTGACTTGCTCGCCGAACATGCACTGCCGGTCGTAACCGATCCGAAGGCTATTCCTGATGCCAAGCGCGATTTGAAGGACGTGCTTGACCAGGTTCAGTTCGAGGAGGATCCGTACAAGGCTGCCGAAGGAGCTCATGCAGTGGTAGTCTGCACGGAATGGAAGTGCTTTGCGGAACTCGATTGGAACCGTATTTACAAGGGCATGGCAAAGCCTGCCTTCGTATTCGACGGACGCAATATCCTGGATGCAGACGCTTTGAAGAAGATCGGTTTCGAAGTGTCTAGCATAGGCAAGGGAAAAGCGGAGTAGCCATGGGGCTTGATTCAAAAACACGACAGCCGGTGCCTCTTTCGAAGGCACAGTTGTCTATTTTGAATATTTTCAAGGAAATTAAACCATTCCTGGAGAATAATTCAATACCTTATTTTTTGCTGGGAGGGTCCCTGTTGGGGGCTGTTCGGCATAAGGGTTTTATTCCCTGGGATGACGATATTGATATCGGTATCGTTCGTGACGACTACGAACGTTTCCTGGATACGGTATCCAAGAATCTGCCGGATCATCTGGAACTTCGTTCGTATCGCGACGAGTCCGACCATCATTACTATTTCTCCAGAATTGTAGACAAACGGTACGTGATGAGCCGAGAGGGAAGCCTCGTTTCCAGAAAGGAAAATCTCTGGGTGGATATTTTCCCGCTAGATGGAATGCCTAACAATTGGCTTAAGCGTCGCATTCATATGCTCCGTCTTTTGTGGGTGCGTCTGTGCTATCATGTGGCGTGTTTCGACAAGGTGAACCTGAAACGCCCGAACAGACCGCTGTCGGAACGTATCATTATTTCCCTTGTTAAGAACATCCATCTGGGCGGCCATCGCGATTACAAGAAATGGCTCGTCAAGCTCGATAAGCTCCTGAGGGCCTACAAGGTTCAGGATTCAAACTGGGTCGTGAACTTTATGGGACAGTACAAGTTCAAGGAAATGTTCCCGAAGTCCTATTACGGAAAAGGCAAGCTCTACACCTTCGAGGACATGGAGCTGATGGGCCCGGAAGATTACGACCGAGTGCTTTCCCAGATGTACGGGGACTACATGAAGGAACCTGACGACTGCGACAAGAACGTGCACGATGCGTATCTTCAGGATCAGAAGGCTGAATTGATGCATGGCAAACTCGCTTAGACAGCTGCAACTGAAAGAACTGGAACTCTTGAAGTTCTTTCAGCAAGTTTGTAAGGAACATGATATCGAGTACTACGCTCTAGGCGGTACTTTGCTTGGAGCAGTACGCCATAAGGGCTTTATTCCCTGGGACGATGATATCGATGTCGGAATCCCGCGTCCGGATTACGAACGCCTCTGCAAGATTCTAGAAGAAATGTCCGGAACAGGAAAAATCAAGTTCCGCTCGTACAAAAATTCTGAAGATTACATTCGCTATTTTGGTCATATTGAAGATACGACGTTCAAGGTCGTGCGTCACGACAAGCTGAAAGCCGAAGAAACTTATGCGTGGATTGATCTTTTTCCGCTGGATGCGATGCCGAATAATGCTTTGCTTCGTAAGTTGAAGGTCTTTCAAGTGCTTGTGTTGCGCGCGCTTTTCCGTTTTTCTTGCTTTGATACTTTAGTAGATGTGCATAAAAAAGGGCGCCCTCTGCACGAAAAAATTTTGGTGTGGATCGGACTCCATACGCCAATCCAGAAACTCTTTAATACCAAAAGTTGCTTGCGCGCGCTTGAACGTGCGTTGACGTCTACTTCTTACGAAAAGTCGGATTACCTGGTGAATGCCATGGGCGCCTACAAGTTCCGTGAGATGTTCCATAAGAAATATTACGGTAAGGGACGCATGTATCCGTTCGAAGATACCGAAATTTGTGGCCCTGAAGATTACGACTTTGTCTGCAAGCAACTCTATGGCGATTACATGACTCCTCCGAAAATGGATGACCGCAACCATCATGGGCTCGAAACGGTCGAAGGCACCGAACAAAACAGCTAGGTTTGTTTATGCCTGCAGTAAGCGTCATTATTCCTGTTTATAATTCGGCGAAGTATTTGCGCGAATGCTTGGATAGCGTTGTTGCGCAAACGTTTTCTGACTGGGAAATGATCGCTGTCGATGACGGCAGCGTAGATGATTCGCCTGCCATTCTCGATGAATACGCCGCAAGAGATTTCCGCATCAAGGTTATCCATAAAGTGAACGGTGGCGTGTCGGCGGCCCGTAACGATGGCCTTGATGCTGCCAGTGGTGAATATGTACTGTTTGCGGATTCTGACGACCTGCTTCTTGTAAATGCACTTGATGTCTTGTATAAAAAGATATCTGGAGAAAACGCTGATATCGTTTTTGGAGACCATTTATCATTCCAAGGAAATGACGGCCCTGAGAAAGATCGTCGATACATTTTTTTTAACAAGCCTTTTGTTGCTTCTGATCGTGAAACGATTGTTCAAATTCAGCAGACGGTGCTGTATAGGGGCTTTTCTCCGTACTTTTCGGAACGCAGTGGATATCTTTTGGCGACCCCGTGGGCAAAACTCTTTCGCCGTCAATTGATTGTGGAATACGGAATTAAATTCCCCCTGTCCATAAGCTTGTTTGAAGATGGCATTTTCGTGTTGCAGGTGTTGCAGCACTCTAATAGAGTTTGCTATGTGCAGGAGCCGATTTGCCGTTATCGAGTGCTGTCGACATCTCTGTGCCATGCACATGAAATATCTCCCATAGAGGTGTACAAGGCTATTTCGAAAGAAGTTCTTCTCTTTATTGAAACGAATGGTGCGGATCAGCTGATGAATGCTTACCAGTCGCGTTTCCTTTATTATGCGAAGAAACAAGCCGGACAGCTTTTTTCGAGCTCCTTGTCTTTTTGGAAAAAATACAGAAACCTTAAACTTTTGCTGAACGATCCGTTCTATAAGCCCTTCGTTGCGAACGTCCCTTCGATGCGCTTGGTGGGAACGGAGAAGGTTTTTGGAATTTTAGCCTATCGAAGGCTTTATCTTATTCTTGCCGTTATTCTTTGGCGCCGTCGAGGCTAGGATTTTCGTCGGCCTCTAATTCATCGTTCTTTTCTTTTGCGATTTGTCCGAGCTGGCAACCGGCAAGTAAGAAAAGAAATTGAGAGCAGTTTCCGATGGTTCCGGACAAGGTGACGAATACCGTGCCGGCGGCAATCAAAGCAAATCCCCCGGAAATAAGGGGCGCCTTTCTATGCCTGAATAGGATGATAAACATCCAAAGCAAAAGAAGGTAATAGGAGAAAAGCCCAAAGAATCCGCGGTCTATCAGGAGGGAAAATACAACGGATTCTAGCCCTCCCAAATCATCACCGTGGCTGTCTTGTGCACGGGTATCTTCTGCAAAAATAACATGGGAGGTAAACTTGTTTCCGTTCCCAAAAATGGGTGAATTACTGATGGAAACCAGCGTGAACAGAAGCTGTCTTTCTCTAAAATCGAGAGACGATCCTTTGCCCGCGTGACTGGTCTGGAAATTGTCCAACATGAAGGAGAATAATGCCGAAAAGGAAAAAACGACGATTCCTGCAATGAGGAACTTAATGAACGGCCCCACTCTATCGAAAATTAAAAGCGCCACGCCCAATAAGGCACATACCAAAGCCGTTCTTGAACCGCAGAGAACGATGTTTAGGGTGAGAAGTAGCAGAACAAGTAGAATTTTCTTCCGGTCAAACGAGTCTTTCTTGAGATAGGGCAGGTAAAAAAGGAAAAGTGACATTAAAAGCATTCCAAAGGCCGTGGGATGCTTGGTGGTAAAGAAGGTTCGCAAGCGCCAGCTTTCGATAAGGCTGACTTTAGAATTCAAGTCGAAGGATCCGTTGTAATGTGGAAAGGCTGCACATACCATCCTGTAAGGGATGTTGTCGCTGAGCATGATTTCTACAATGCCGCAGAAGCATATGATGTAGACGAAGGGAACGAGCTTGATTGCAAAATTGTTGATCCCGACATGACGTGCGTACAGATAGGCAGCGTAAATGTATCCCAGACAGTCTATGGCGTCGCGAACGCCGTAATACATGTCTTTGGAGGCGATTCCCGAGTTGTAAATGGCTGTAAAAAAGTAGCTGATAATATTGAGTAATATGGGAATGGTCAGGATGTTGAAAAATATGCTTCTGTTAAAGTTCTCGCGATCCTTGAAAAACTCAACGATGAAATAAACGTACAGTATGATGTGCTGTGGCGATATAGAGGGATTGAGCGTGAACAGAGCTACATTGGGGAAAATAACCGTTCCTATAACGAGCGTAAGAAATCGCTTTTCAGAATTGGAGTAGATTATCGTAATGAGTAATCCAAAAAAGAATAGCAGGACAGCGATGCTCATTTTCCAAATATACTAATATTTTTCCCCGCTTAGTTCAAAGCGGATTGTAACGGGGGAATGATCGGAGGGGTAGCGAAACTTTTCTCCGTCGTAATAGGTCTCGTTGAGTATTCCGAAACGCTTGACCTTTGTACCTGGGGCGACGAATATGTGGTCGAGCTGCCAAATGCCGAAACGTGATGGGTCGAAGTGGTTGTAACTGCCGTTGGGTGTGCTTGTAAATTCGGCGATCTTTTGTGCGTCGACCATGACAGAGGTTTCCAGGTTTTTGTACGATTTTGATGTTGAAGTGAAATTCAAGTCTCCGGCAAAGATGAATGGCGTGTTTCCTGCCATGGAGTAGATTTTCCGACTCATCAACTTTGCGCTTTCGGCTTGAGCATCTTTGCCATGGTAGTCAAAGTGAACATTGAAAATGTACAGAAAATCCTGTTGAAATTTAAGTTTCGCCCAGGTGCAGTAGCGGGCATGTTTGGAATCCCAACTCTTGCTTTTTTTTTCGGGTGTTTTCGACAGATAGAACCTTCCGTAGTCGACAACGGTGAATAATCCTTTCTTTATAATAATGGGGTTGTATTCCATGGTGTCGGAAAGGATGATGTCATACTCAGGAAGAAGTTCCATTAACTGTTTTAAGCGGTAGGGACTGCCCTCCTGAAGGCCGACAATGTCAAAGTCGTGATATTTGATGACGTTCGCGATGGGTTCTTTCCGCTTTTCCCATGCATCGCCGTTTTCGACATCCCTGGGGTCTTCCCAGCGGATGTTCCAAGAGGCGTAACGAAGCTCCACTCCGTAAGAAACAAACGGAATGCATAAAAGGAGAACGAAAAAAATGGCGATTTGCTTAATCATTTACGAATAATCAGCCCGCAAATTTTGTCGATGGTTCGGTAAATCGGTTTCAGACGCTTGTACATGAATACGATCGTCCTGTAGAAAGCTGTCCTTTGGACTTTGACCGAAATCAGGTCTGCGTTTACGTCTTGTACGGAGCTGAATGCGATTTTGGGGTTTGCCAAGATGGCATCCAGTTTTTCGTGAGTCTTTTCGAGAATGCTTTTTTGAATGTTTTTGTCCGCAAGGTCAAAGCAGGTGAGGCCAAAGCTTGCATAGTAATGCATGATCTTTGCGCAGTTTAGATGTTTGAGGAATGAAGACCTGCGCGTCACCTGGCAATTCCAGGTGCCGTCTATTTCTTTCACGATGCCACCTTGGCGGACGTTGACCTCGTTGAGTGCGGTCTGGTCATAAACGACAGAATACTTTTCAAGCGTTTCTTTCCACAGCTTGTGCCATTCGTCAAAGAACTTTTGGGCAGCGGGAGATTTTTTGACCCAGATGACGCCACTGTTGAAATGTAAGTCCTGGTATCCGGCACTCCAGTGCAAAGGCTTGGAACGTTCTTCGTAGAAATTCTGATAGCTGCCTTCAGAAATTTTCTGGTGACGGTCAAGTACCATTCCGATAGATATATCTTCGCTAAAGTCGGACTTCAGTTCTTCGCATACAAGCGTGTCCCCGTCGATAAAGAGAAAGTCTTCGTCGATGTAATGGTACATCGTGGTCTTTAAAAAACGGGAACGGTCGCGGTTGTTGTACTCTTCGGGAACCTGGATTTCGCAGATTTGTATGTCAATTTTATTGTGATAGGTTCTTTTTCCCGTGAATGTTGCCGCAGTACCTTGGTCAACGAGAATCACGACCTGGGCTCCTTTATTGTGCGCAAGCAGGCTAGACGCACTTATCATGGTCTGTTCATAATAAGTGTCTTTTTCATTGCTGACGAGTACGTAGACGAAAGTCATGGAAAACCTCTTATAGGCCTTTGCCGAAAAATTGTTCGCACTTTTCGATGGCGACATCGTTACGGTTGTTGTGCACATTGGCTATGTATAAGGATGTTTTTGCGAGTTCCTTATTTGTGATGTAGAAGGGGTGCGTTTGTTTATTGGGAACCCAAGCGACAGGGATGTTGAGGCTGTTTTCTATAAATTTTAGCCAAACGTCATCGACGGACCATGCGTTGTCCATTATATTCTTCGGGTTGAAAAATTCTGAATCCATATCGAAAATATGGGGGGGGTAGAGAACGCCTCCGACTCCTGTAGCGAAGAGCTGCTGGGAAGGCCCTGGGTCTTTTTTGCAATCGTAATCCCAGGAATTATAGTCGACAGCGTGCTTGTTCATGTCATACAGGATTTTATGGACGCGTCTTGCCGAAATACAGTTGGGATGCTTTTTGTAGCTTGCGTACAGAGAGGCTAACATATCCCGTGTGTAGATGACATCGTCGTCTACGGTCACGATGCATGCGTCTCGGTATTCCTTCATGGCGTGAATGTATTTCTTGTGAGGCTTTAGGGGTTCACCTCCGCAACGGATTTCTAGGCCCTTCTTTTGCAATTTGAGAATTTCTTGGGGAATGTTTTCCAAGGAAACGTCTTTGTCTAGCCAAAGGATGACCTTGGTGGGCTTCAAAGTCTGATTGAGAATGCTCTTCAGGCATATAGGAAGCGTCGGGAATCGCGCTGGATAACTTGTTAACGAGACAATTATCGGAGTCTCGAATCTTTGTTTTGCAATGCCATAAGAGATGGGTAGGTAATTGTACCTGAAATTGTTCCAACTCGTTTTTGCTTTTTCAAGGGCGATTTTGATGGTAGTTTTTGCCGCAAGGCTTGGGCTAAGGCGAATCATTTTGTATAGAAAATGGATTGCTTCTTTCTTGTCATGTGCCTTTTTGGCTGCCCTGAAAGCGTTGCGAAAATCGGTAAATAAAATTTTGTTGCGTGCGTCGCGAACTTTCTTGCTCAGCTTGTAAAATTGGCTGAGACCTTTGTTGAAGCGCTCGCTTGTGTAGGCCCATTTGATTTTATTGCTTTCCGTAATTCCACAGCCACGGCGATATACAGATGAAATCACTGGATTAAAGTGAATTTTGCCCTTGGTGGAGAGGTAGGCCCACATTGCGGTATCGAAACCGGGCTGTTTTGATTGCAGAAACTCGGGAAGAAATTCGCTGCGGTAAACAGCGGACGCCGTAGGAAATCTTCTTCGAATGAGAAGATCTTCCAAAGATACATCGTGTTCCGGTTCATCCGAAAAAGGACGGGCTACATTTGTGTTGGTGTATAATACGGTCCCGTTTTCGGTAGAAAGCGAATAATCTAAATGGCTTTCAAGAAAGTCAACTTGTCGCTGCAACTTGTTAGGATCGGTCCAGTAATCATCTCCTTCGCAATCGGCATAGTACTTCCCTTTGGCGGCAGGATAAATGAAATTCTTCCAGATGGGGTTGCGCTTAGAATGCTGGTTTTCAGTTTGAAGGATTGGCTTGATTATATCAGGATGCTTTGCGGCGTACTCTTTTACAATTTCGGCTGTTCCATCGGTTGAAGCGTCGTCGTGAATAATGATTTCGATGGGAAAACTCACCTTCTGCATCAAAAAGCCTTCAATTGTTTGCGCAATGAAGTCTTTCTGGTTGTAGGTGGCGCAGAGAATGGATACAAGAGGAGCCTGATTCATATTTGAGAGCATAGAAAAATTGTTATTGCAACATGTCCAGTAGGTGCTTGGCGTCCTGTCTTTTGCGGAGAACCTCGTACCCGTCTTCCGTCATTTTAACAATGGCACAGCGTGGGTTGATAAAGAATGGGGTGAGGTTGTGCCTGTAGGCTCCAGATCCCTTGAAAACCAAAAAATCTCCATAGTGGTAGTGCTTCAATGTTACTTGATTTGCTATAACATCTGTTTCCATACAGGTCGCGCCTACGATGTCAGCGGTAATGGGCTGTTCCTCTTCTCTTTCGCTGTATTCATCATAGGGATAATTTACTTTACTTGTTTGAGCCCGTACCTGATAGATGCTTGCGTCTACAATGACGAAATCCTTTTGGTTTATAGTTTTGTGTTGATGAATTCTTGTAACCAATTCAAAGACGTTTGTTACAACGGATGCCCCTGGTTCTATTACAATATGGGGCTTGTGAATTTGAAACCATTCATTGTTGAGTAAAACGTCACAAATTCCGTTGGCGTAATCTTGGTAGGAGGGCCGCTTTGAAATATCGACTTCCTTGGGGGCTGCTCCAAAAAATCCACCGCCTAAATCAAAATATTTGATTTCATCTAGGGCGTGCACTTGAGCTATTTCTAAAAGGCGCGAAGAGATAATTTTGTAGTTTTCGACAACGCGGTTAGTCGATGATGTGTGCCCATGTAACGATACGACACTGATCTTATTCTCTTTTAATTTGGGAATGATTTCGTCAAGAATTTTTTGCGTAAATCCGAAACGGCTTTCTTTTAATCCACCTTGTATGGCGGATGATCCGTTGTCGGTCTTTATTTCCATGTTTACGCGAAGGCCAATATTGATCGGTAAAACTGGATGTTTTTTTCGAATGTTGATGATGAAATCAATTTCGTAGAGACAGTCTAAGTTTACAATAGATCCATTGAGGATTGCTTTTTCGATTAGAGCTTCACTTTTGATGGGACCGTTTAAAATAATGCGATCCCCTTTAAATCCGACTTGCTGGGCCAAATCGTATTCTATTTCGGAAACAACTTCTGCAATAAAACCATTACTTTTGACGATGTCTAGTAAAAAAGGAGTGTAATTTGTTTTGAATGAATACGAAAGAAGAAATCGATTGTATCGATTTTTGAAGGCGTTGTTAAAGTCGGTCAAGTTCTTTTGAAATCTATCGGGGTATGCCAAATAGAATGGGGTTCCGACTTCATTTGCAATTTCTTTTAATCTAGATATCATGATCTTGTAACGTTATATGGAAATAGTTCTTGAAATTATGTGTAACCGAAATGAGTTCGTCGTAGCTTGGGAACTCCAGAAGACATAAGCCGACTCGGTCTGTCAAAAATTTAAACTTGTTGATAGCGTCGCCTTTCTGTTTGAAATAAAGCTCCTTGACGATATATTTTTTGATGTAATCGTCGATTTTAATGTCTTCAAGGATTCCGTCTTTTTCTGAATATAGCAAACAGTAGGCAAAATAACCATTGGCTTCTGCTTTATCTATGTCAAGAGGCTCGTTAAGAGCCATTTTTACAGCAAGTTCTTCGGTACTTATTTTATAGGCCCTGTTCATGAGGCTGTAGATGAAATTCCCACTATGCCTTGAGTTGACTTCTATAAAATAAATTTTTCCTGAAGAGGATACCCTAAATTCAACATTGATGGCTCCAGATTGAATTTTAAGAGCCGATACAAGTTTTTGGATTTCATCCTTGACCTTGTTGTAAAGATCTTCTGGAATGATTCCTTTCCCAAAAATCGTTGCGCAAGGCAGAATTTCGTTGACTGCTGGATATAAATATCGTCCAAGGAAAGCAATCTTTAGAATTCCGTCTTCGATGATGCAATCACCGTTTATTTGAATGTTTCCATCCACGAATTCTTCGATAACAACATTTCCGCTATTAGACTCCTCGTGAGCCTTGTCGACAGCGCTTTGAAGTTCGCTTTCTTGGAAAACTTTCGTTATTCCCTTGTTTCCGCCGCGGTCCGTTGGTTTCACGATTACAGGGAATGTCAGACTATCAATCGATTCCGGAATGGACGTTCCGTTAAAGAGGATGAATTTTGGAAAAGAGGTGAAACCATTGCGTTGAAGGAACTGTCTAAAATTGTTTTTGTAAGACAGTGTTTCTTTCGTGGTTTCGGAAATACCCGGCAGATGAAACTTTTCTATAACGTGGCATCCTGCGAAGTATCCGTGTGAAGAAGCGAAAAAGACTACGCCATCAACGGGATTCTTTTCGATGTAGGCATCAATAAGATCAGTGTCGTAGGTACTGATCATGAGCGCTTCGTCCGATTCCTTGTGGCCGGGATTTTGGGGCTTGTTGTCGCATGTGATAACATGCAAGCCACGAGATTTGGCGTACTTAATGGCTGGTACAACAGACAGATTTGCATCAAAAAAGATAATCCGTTTATTCATAATCCTATTCCACGTTTATTTTTAACCAATCACGGTCATGGCTCAGAGCATTAGTCATTTCTTCTCTGGTGTCGAACCTGAGAAATAGCGTTCCCAAGGAAGTATTTGCACCGGTAAAGGGGACGATATGGTCGCTAGGACTTACAATAAGGCCCACGTCGCGGACATACTTGCGTTTGAATTCTGGGTTGATGTCGATAGAAACGAAAGTCCCTTCTTTGGATGAGTGCAGAATGTAGTTGCACCAAACTCCATCGTATTCTGGGACTGTTATGTTGTCTAGTGGCATTCCGAGCGCTTTCTTGATTTCGTTGACAATGAGGTCCTGACCGGTCGCCATGTCCTGCAGTTCGGCGATACGGTTTCCGCCACCGCGGGGACTCACTTCCATAATGTAGGCCTTGCCATCGGAACACACACGACTTTCCACATTGTAGATACCGGATTTCACGCCGAGAAGCGTGAACAGGCGCTGCAGTTGCGCTGTCAGGTCGTCTTGGAACTTCTGCTCCATGGAGGCGGGCCAAATTTCGATTGCGGGCGTGTATGGGTTTGCTGCGTTCTTGTCGAATAGCTGGTCGGAATACGCCGGGTAGACGAGCTTGCCGTCTACCGTAAAGATATCTGCGCTGGACTGAGCACCGACTTTGTCGAGAAAGTCCTCGATTATGAAATGTTTTGAAAGCGACGACGAGAGAGCGGTCTCAATGGCGTTACGTAAATTTTCCTTGTTCTCAACTTTCGTGACGCCCTTACTGCCTGCTGAATCGACAGGCTTTACAATCACGGGCCAGTTGAAGTAGGCGGTATCTTTTAGGGCGTCTTCGATGTTGTTGTAGCCCTTTGCCTTGGGACAGTTGAATCCATGCTCGGTAAGAAACTTGCGGAACAGCGACTTGTCCTGCAGAATGCGGGCGGCCTCGTAGCTGCACTGGAACGGCAGTCCCATTTTCTCGGCGACATAGGCTGCGGAAACGACTCCCGGGTCTACGGCATGTGAAAGTATTCCGTCAATTTGCAGTTCTTGTGCGGCCTTCAAGACGGCGTCCTTTTCAATGATACTCACGTTGCAGTATTCATCGGAATACTTGTGTGCAATGTTGTTGGGGAGGTAATCCGCCGTAATCACATAGACTCCTAGCTTATGAGCCTCTTCGATTACGGGGAGCAAGTAGCGGAGTCCGCCAAGGAGCATCAACTTTTTCATTAGCGTCTCTCTTTTACATGCATTTTATTTTTTTTAGAATCAAACCAATGAAAGAAAGGTACTTCTAAAAGGTGTATTCGCATAAAATCAATAAGGGTACATATAATATAGATTCCTAATACAGACACTATTGCGTGTATTGCGAGATAATCGGAGTTAAAGAATAATGTGTTTTGCAAGGTGTCTGTCCACAACCATTGCCGCATTGTATCGCTAGCTGCATGAATGAGTAGGACTCCAAATGCAGATGCGCTGATGGTGTTTATAATCTTTGAATGCTTGATTTTCAAATTTTTAAAGAAAAGAAATGCAAAAATTGCTGTTGTTAGGGCGAAAATGGCGTTGGAATCCGCTACATATTTGTACCAAGTGACTTTACCGGAAATGTCATATCTCCATGCTCCCCATATAACGGTTGCCCAAGAGCAAACAAAAGAAATCAATAAAGCCAACCCGCAAAATTTGTTGCTTTGGAATTTTTTTATAGGGTGAAGTCTTAGGTATGCTGCAATGATGTACAAGATAATAAACCACTGCACGTAGTTGAATGATATCTTTATGTGAATTAGAGGCAAAATTGTGAACATGAGGACGCATAATGCAATTAAATAGCGATGTTGTCGCTCGCTAGTTTTGTTTAATAGGATGTTTAGATACGGAATAAATAGAAAGAATAGCAAATAGCAACTTGTAAAGCTGTTTGTGATACTAGAGATGGGCAAAATATCTTTAATAAGAAATTGGATTGAATAGTTGTTGTATTTCGTTATGAAGAAAATGATTGCGATAATGATGCTATAAAACTCAATTTCTAGGAAAAGCTTTAAAAATTTATTTAGGGTTATTTGTGACTTGACCATAAAATAACCGGTTATCAAGACGAAACAATTGATACCGGTTTTGCCACCCCAACCAAATAGCAGTAAAAAAAGTGAATTTGATGATGTTGCTCCAAATTCTTTTATAAGCTCGAGGTATCCGGAGTTGACAACATAATGGTGTGCGACAATGATAAGCATCGTCACTATGCGGAACAACTCTAGATTAGAGTCTCGGACTTTCTTTGGTTGAGTTTCTATTTGGGGCATTCGAAATATTCTGCTATTCTATTTTCGAATAATGTCTATAATCCTGTCGGTGCCTTCGTTATCGAGACCTGCGAACATCGGCAAACAAAGCACCTGGTCGGCAAGTTTGTGTGCTACAGGCAAGTTCTTCGGGTCGGCAGATTCCAGTCCCTTGTAGGCGCTGAACGTGCTGATGAGGGGGTAGAAGTAGCGGCGACCGTAAATGTTGTGCTCCCGCAGTTTGGCGTAAAGGGCGTCGCGGCTGATGCCGTATTCTTCGCTGATGAAAATCGGGAAGTAGGCGTAGTTGTGACGCACGCCTTCGATGTCCTTGAGGAAACGGATTCCAGGAATGTCCTTGAGGGCTGCGCGGTACTTTTCGGCTATAGCCTTGCGTTTTGCGATGGCGTCATCGACCTGCTTTAGGTTCAGGAGCCCGTATGCGGCGCGGATTTCGTCCATCTTGCTGTTGATACCCGGGGCAACGACGGTCGTTTCGCCGGCGAAACCGAAGTTCTTAAGGAAATCGATGCGCTTCTTGGTTGCTTCGTCATGACAGATGAGGGCTCCACCTTCAACGGTGTTGTAGACCTTGGTGGCGTGGAAACTGAGCGTACTCATGTCGCCGGCTTTCAAAACTGATTCGCCATCCTTCTTGACGCCGAAAGCGTGGGCTGCATCGTAGATAATTTTCAAACCGTAGATGTCTGCGATTTCCTGAATACGTTTCATGTTACAGGGGGTGCCATAGACATGTACGGGCATGATCGCCGTGGTGTGCGGCGTGATGGCGGCCTCGATCTTCTCGGGGTCGATGTTGCCGGTTTCTTCGTCTACATCCACGAAGACGGGCTTTAGACCGTTCCACCAAATAGAGTGCGTTGTCGCTACAAAGCTATAGGGAGTCGTAATGACTTCTCCGGTAATTCTCATTGCCTGCAAAGCGGTAATGAGGGGGAGAGTCCCGTTGGTGAATAAACTGATATATTTAACACCGAGATAGTCAGCAAGTGCTTTTTCAAGTTCCTCATGGTAGTGACCATTGTTGGTCAACCATTTTCTATCCCAAATATCCTGAAGCATGGGGATAAAGTCTTCCAGTTTTGGAAGAAGGGGGGAAGTGACTGTAATTGTTTTATTCTCGCTCATAATAATCTACGACTTGTTTTTCTTTTTACTCAAAAGTTCCAGCAGTTCCTTGACTGTTTTCCTGTTAAATATACAATTGCTTGCGATGTAGTAAATGGCTCCTGCGGCAATTCCGAGTACGAGTTGTAGGGTGTATTCCTGTTCGGGGAGAATTCTTGTGGCACCCATGCAAATAGCGCCCATGACCAGGGAATTCAAAAGGGTCGGAATGTACATCTTGAGCTGGATCCAAAGGCCGGCATTTAGCAATTTTCCGGAATAATAGGTGTTTATCACAAGTCCAAAACAGGTGCCGACCCATTGGCTAAAGCAGATGGCGATAATCCCATGAGGAATGGCGATGCAAAGAATGATTATTCCTACAATTTTCTTGATAACTTCTAGTTTCAGAAATAAATCGGACCGTCCCATAACTTGCAGAATATTTAAGTTGATCGCATGTACGGGATACCACATTTGGGCAAGGCAGATGATTTGTAGAATGAGAATGGCGTTGACCCATTTATCCGTAAGGACCAAGAGAATGAACGGCTTTGCAACAGCACTAAGGCCAATCATTAGGGGAAATATGACTAGGGTTGCCATATTCAAAAACTTTAAATATCCTGTCCGCAACTTGTCAGGGTCGTTTTGAATTTTACTCAAGACGGGGTAGGTGACTCTCTGGAAAATGCCCGTGATATTGGAAGACGGGAAGTTCGCAAAATGATTTGCCCTGCTGTAGTTTCCTAATGTGCCCGCAGAGAAGACCTTGCCGATAATTAAGTCGTAGATGTTTTCGTACAGGGTGTTCAGTAAACCCGAAACCAAAAGTTTAGAGCCGAAACCGAACATATTCTTGAAAGAGGACTTGTTGAAAAAGGTCTTGGGTCGCCAATGAACCAAAGTCCAGAATAGCACCACTCTCGAGGATGTTGTCGTTATTTGTTGGACGACGAGTGACCATACGCCTAGCCCATTGTATGCGCAGACAAGGCCGGCCGTTCCACCTATAATGGCTCCGATGAGGGAAACCTTGGCAAGTGTTTTGAAATTCAGATCAATCGTCAGGTTAAGGCGCTGGATTGACCCGAAGGCCTGTATAATTAAGTTGATGGCGAGAATTCTCAGAATGTCTGAGAGCTGAGGCATTCCGTAGAATTGGGCGATGAAGGGGGCCGCTAGGAATATTATTCCGTAGCATGCGCCTGCCATAAAAATATTGAAGAAAAATACGGTCGCTTTGTCGGCTTCGTTGCGGTCTGGCTTGCGTATGAGGGCGTTGCCGAAACCACTGTCGATGAAGGTCTGACTTACTGCCATGAAAATGGCGAGCATGGCGATCATGCCGTAGTCGTTTGGCGTCAACAGTCTTGCGAGGAGTATGCCGAAAAGAAATTGTACGCCTTGCGTAGAGAATCTTTCTATGGCGCTCCAGATGACACCTTTGAATGTTTTTTGCTTCAAAGACATAAGCGTCTTCAAAATATAGAATTATATGTTCTCGTCAATCCACTGGATTCGTTGTTCTATCCAGTATTTTAGAGTGTCTACGGCTTCCTGGTAATTACTGAACTTTCTAAAAAAGGGAAAGCCGCTGTCGGTTTCGAGAACAGGCCATCTTTTGAACTCGTTTTGCGATGCTTTTGATAGCTTTTTCGATATGGAATCAATGGAATCCAGGGTGGCTGCAAACGCTGCTCGATTCTTTTTCCAAAAGTTCTTTACTTGCGCTTCGTAAGCCTTGTTCTTGAAAAGGAATCGGTCCCAACCGTATTTACGAATGAACCATTGGTCAGGTCCGCTTTTTTCATCTCTCGAATTTCCGTAGCCTAGGTCGAAATCCCATACCGGTCCCATTTTTAGGGGGGAGTCTTTTTCCCAGGTAATAAAAATGCTTCGTCGATGTCCGTCGATATTCTTTGTAAATTCCTGTATCCAGTAGTATCTTACAAAATCTTCGATGTCGATCCAGTGGGCGATGCTGTCTATGTCGTAAATATCCTTGGATTGTAGAAAATGCTCGAAATGATTGATGTGGTCTTCGAGAAGTTTTTGGGAATATGTACTGGGTTCCTTGGGCTGGTTGAATTTGAAAATATAATTTAGACTAGAGGTGAAGAGGATTCCGTCAGTAGTTGTTTCGGAAGTCTTTTCAAAGAGAAAACTCGAGTCGTCTTTAGGGATGTTGACTCGGCTTTCGGAAACCTTGACATGCTCGACTAGAAGGTATATTCCTAGGTATTGTCGATTGAGGTACAGTTCAATGAAACGGCATTTGGGATAGTATTCATCACCGAGAATTCCTGCAAGCTGATAGGTGATGTAGTTTTGCAACATGGACTTGTCGCGAAAGTTGGAGATCAGGTCCCACTCCTTGTCCTTGGGCATCCCGAGCAGGGAATCCTTTTCGGCAAGTTTGATTTTGTATCCATATTTCGTCATGACGAAACTGGAATTACCGCGTCCTCTGATTGTGTGGCTCAAAATAGGTCCGGAAGGCTTATCTTTGTCGTAGAATTGCAGGTATGCTGGAATTTTTGTTTCCTTGTCGTTAATTTGCTTGAAATTCTCGGTCTCGATGACTAGACGAGGTAACCCTGCGTAGGGGTATTCCGAATCATCTAAAGGCAGGTAAGATTCCTCTGAAGCAGTAGACGAATAATTGTCCCAGGTCCCACAGGAACTAAGGGTATATACGGTAAAAATGAAGAATAGGGGAGAAAGAACAAACAGAAGCTTCTGAAACAGGCGCTTCATTGTTTATCTGCTATTTCTTTAAAGATTCCAGATCTTTTTTGATTTGGGTGGTGCTAATTTCGGGGGTCCGTTCCAAATAGACGACTTCGCAGTAGTCCTTGAGAAAATCGAATTTGCCCTTCCAGTCATCGCCCATTACAAAAGTGTCTACGTGATATTCCTTGACGTCCGTCTTCTTTTGATCCCAGTTTTCTTCGGGGATGACGAGGTCTACATATCGGACCGCTTCCAGGAGTTGTTTGCGCTTTTCGTAGCTGAAATAGCACTTTTTCTTTTTCTGGTTCCAGTTGAATTCGTCGGTCGACAGTGCTACAATAAGATAATCACCCAAAGCCTTGGCTCGTTTCAGCAGGTTGATGTGGCCGTAATGCAACAAATCAAATGTTCCATAAGTGATTATCTTTTTCATGATGTGTACAAATATAGATAATCGTTATGGATTTTCCAACCAACTGAACCTGTAGGATAGCCCTTTTTATTAAATTGTAGCTATATTACTGTGAATCGATACCTTTTTTTAAGAATATTTTTCGCTTGTGCCCTTGCCTTGGGGCATTTTGTCCACGCCCGCGAGACTGTTACCCCTGTTCATGCTCCCGAAAGCTACGCCCTATTGGGGGGAGTGGGTGAACTTCGCGACGATGTTTACAGTGCGGATTTGAATATGGCGGGTGAGTTTGCCCCTTGTAACTGCTTTAGCGTGTACGGCGATTTTTCTTACCGTCTTGTAAGTTACCTGTGGGATACGGAATTTCATGATCAACGTCATGAGGCTTTGAATCTGCATGTCAATGGACTGAATGAATCTTACTTGGGAGTCAAAATGATGCCGTTCCCTTTTTGGGGCGTCGATGTCAGTTGGAGACTTCCTCCCCGTGAAGGCTCGCGGGAAAATCGATTTCACCGGTTCGGAATATCGCCTTTCGGACTTTATGAAGTTTCGCGAAATATGGAACTTGGCGCGGCTCTTGAATACTATACGTTTCTTGAAAAGCAGAATTTCCAGTCGGGTGATGAACTCGGTGCGAAGGCCTCCATTTCCTGGAAATTGCTCTGGGACCGTGCAGACCGTTCAGGATTCCGGCTAGATTATGTGTTTCTATATCGCTTGCGTATCCAGGAATCGGAAAACTTGAATATGGATCGGCCGTATCGAAAAATGGATGACCTGTATCGTGGTTTCAAGATGCGGCTGGATGCCGGACGCTATTTTTCGTTGCGAGGTAATTCTCTCGGAGTGGCCTTGTTTTATGAAATGGCTCGCGGCTACTTGTTTGGAATGGAAACGGGGCATACGTTGGGACTTTATGCAAAATTCTTGTTCTTATAAGGCAATCCTGATTGGTAATGGAACTATGGGACAGCGGCATAGGCGGCTGTTCGAAGAAGATGGAGTCGAATTCATCGGAGTCGCGGACACTACAGTCGAAGCGGCGACTCTGTTCGAACAAGTCGTTGCAGGAAAAATTTCGCCTGACTTCGCCGTAATTGCATCGCCTGCCGAAACGCACGACGAATACGTCAAGAAATGCATTGAAATCATGCTCCCGGTGCTTGTGGAAAAGCCGGTGTCGATCTCGGCAATGGCAGCCATGGAATACCAGAAACTTGCCTTGGAACGTAACGCCTTTGTATTTGTCGGTCATTCGGAACGCTACAACCCTGCAATTGAAGAATTTGTAAAGACCGACTTTTGCAAGGAAATGCAGAATCGCTTGAAATTCTGGTACCTTCAGAAACAAGATGCCTTTCCGGTCTGCTTTAAGTTTACGCGAACGCATGGATTTTCGCCGCGTAACCGCGATGTCCCCGTGGAACTGGACCTGATGATCCACGACATGGACTTGCTCTGTTACTTTGTGGACAAGAACGCCATGATGTACCAGTCATTTCACTGCGAAGAATTGTCTGAGGACCGTGTGCATGCTTTCTATGACTTGAGAACGTTGACTGCTGAATTTATAGCAGACCGAAACTCCGCCTCTGATTCCCGCACGGTTGAAATTTCGATGAACGGTCGCTCCGTAATATTGGATTTGGGGGCCTATCGCAATGGCAATCCGGCGTATGCGCTACAAAAGGAGCACCTGGCTTTTCTAAATTATTTGAACTCTTATAAGAATACTGCGGAAGATGAAGATCCCGAATACGATTGGTATGGTAGCATTTACGATGCCTGCCATGCGGTCATAATGGTCTCTTTGATTGATGAAGTGTACAAAAATGGGAGAGCGAATGAAATTGATGCAAAATAAGGTTGTGCCTGCGTTTGTCCTGTTCTGTGCAGCGCTTGCCTTCGCCTATATTCCCGGAGAATCGGGGTTTGTCTCGCTCGATAATGAACACGGTATTTGGGGAAACCCAGCGGGGCTCACGGCATTTGATTCCAAGGGAGCACTTGTTGGCTACGACTATGATAACGAAGTCAAGAATTTTCGTATTGGCGGAAACCTGGAACATTGGGCGGCCGCGTTCGACTACGTGCAAGGCCCGAATCGTCTTGACGTTTCCCATTGGAGCTTGACTCATGGGAACGATTTGTGGAACCGGATGATTTTTGTCGGAGAACGTGTTAATGCCGTACGCAGCGCCGCTTTCACGGGAACGGAATGGAGCCTGGATCTTGGTGTTCTCTTGCGTCCGTTTCAGTTCCTTTCGTTGGGGTATTCTTGCGACAATGTGCTTTATGGGGGACCTAAGGCTCCAAGCCGCATACAGAACCTAGGGGCGACTCTTCGTTTTGGCCCGCTGATGAGCGTAAGCTACGATGTGGAGGATTTTGAAAACCATCGGCTGCTTGTGGAATTGGGCTTGTATGGCGCCCGTTGGGGGCTCCGCATTCCTCTTTACGGTGATGACGAGTACCGGTTGACTTTGTCGCTATCCCTGGGGGGCTACAATAACGTAGCGGTACATGTATACGATGACTTGCTGCCAAAGGGCGGGGCTTGGGGGTATCACAGCGCTCGTAATCCCAATGCCTCCATGGCCGCGCAGATTATTCGCGTTCCGCTCGATATGGATGTTTCCGAAACCGAAGATGAATTTGCATTCTTTAGAAAGAGTTCCATTTGCATTTGGCACGTTCGCAACCTGTTCGAACACATGCTGCGTGACCCTGCCTGTGGCCTCGTGATTCTCGATTTTTCGGGATACAAGGGAAATATTGGAATCTCTAGCGAAATTGACCGTTACGTGAAAAAGCTCAAGGCTCGCGGAAGCAAGATCGTTGCCTATATGGATGATATCCGCCCTGCGGTGTTGCTCGCTTCTGCCCACGTGGACCGTATCGTGGTTGAGCCTTCGGCGCACATGAATTGGCGTGGCCTTGGGGGTAACGTTCTTTTTTACAAGGGATTTTTCGACAAGCTCGGCGTGAAGGTGGAATTCTTGCGCCATGGCAAGTACAAGTCGGCGGTTGAACCGTACATTGCCGATTCTATGTCGGCGGAGTCCCGGGCAAATATGGATACCTTGTATAGCGACTTGTGGACTGCGTTGCAAAGTTACATATCGATGCGCCATGTCAACGCTACGGTGAGTGCAGGGAAGGCTTTTGCCCATTTGGATTCGCTTGCAAGCGAACCTTTGGTGACGGCGTCTGCTGCAAAGCGTGCGGGGCTTGTCGACACGTTGCTCTATATAGATCAGGTGCCCTCGTATGCGTTAAAGACGTTCTTTGGAATTGACTACCCGAATGCGGCGTATCGCACGTGGGCTCCAAACGACAAGAAGATTTTCGATGAAAGCTGGGCGCACCGGACATCGATTGCTCTCCTCAATATCGACGGAACGATTGATTCCAAAATGGAACGCTCCGTGCTGGAATCGTTGCGTAAGTTGCCTTCGACTGGCGCCGAGGCCTTGATTGTACGCATTTCTTCTCCGGGTGGATCTGCTATCGCCTCCGATAAAATTTGGGCGGCCCTTCGTCATGTCAGTGAACTTGGAATTCCCGTAGTTTCCAGTATCGGTTATATGGGCGCATCCGGCGGGTACTATATCGCTTGCGCGGGGGATGTTATATTGGCAGAGCCGATGGCGATTGTCGGAAGTATCGGAATTTATGGCGGAAAGATTGATGTTTCGGGACTGATGTCGAAATTAGGACTCAAGGCGGAACCGGTCAAGACGCATGAATATGCGGATGCCACTACGTTTACCCGTCCCTGGACTGATCGTGAAAAGGCCGCCTTGCAGGAATATATGGATGAGTTCTACGATCGCTTTACGGGAGTCGTGGCGAATGCGACTGGAATTCCTAAGGCGACGGTAGATACCGCGTACGGCGGAGGTCGCGTGATGATTGGTATCAAGGCTTTGCAGGCGGGGCTGGTGCATGGCCTTGGCGGAATCGACGATGCAATTGCTGCGGCTAAGAAACTTGCGAATATCGATGAATCGACCGATATTGATCTTGAAATTCTGGGCTCGGGCAGTTCGATTTCTATTCCCGCTTTGAATTCTAAGTTGAACATGGATTTTTCTGACTGGAAGGATTTTATTTACGACCTGAGTCGCCCGCAGCTTTGGGCAATCGAGCCGGTCTTTTTGGAATCTTCCTTACTGGGTGTTGAGTAATGCTTTATATAGTCCTTACGGTTTTGGGGTGTCTAGCCATTTCGGCATTCTGTTCCGTGACAGAGGCTTCGTTTTATAGCGTGCCGCCGGCAATCATTGAGTCGCTTCAGAGACATAAGAAATTTACGGCTCGTTACATGGTGCATGTCAAGGAAAATATTGACCGATATATCGCATCGGTGCTAGTCGTGAATACGATAGCTAATACGGTGGGGGCATCCCTTGCAACGGCGCTTGCCGTAAAGAACTTGCCTCCGATTGGACAAGTATCGCTTCCGATTATTCTTACGATCTTGATCCTGTTGTTTGGCGAAATCACTCCGAAGACTTTGGGCGTGAAGCAGGCAAAAATTGTGGCGCCCTTAGTGGCGGTACCTTTCTACTATATTACAATCGTTCTTTCCTGGACGGGGGTCATTTGGCTTTGCCTGACGTTGACGAAACACTGGACTCGTGAAAAGGAAGACAAGAAGGATGTGAGCATCGATGACATTAACAGCCTTGTGAGCCTCGGGCTTCGCGAAGATGTCATTGACCGTCAGCAGTCTTTAGTCATCAAGAATATTCTTGCGCTAAAGTCTGTGCCGGTACGCAAGGTGATGACTCCGCGTCAGGTGGTATTTTCGCTCAAGGCAGATTCTACAATCGGTGAAACCTTGGATGAACGCGGTAACTGGCCGTTTTCGCGTGTTCCGCTTTATGAAAAGGAAAAGGACAACTGGATTGGAATTGTGCTACGCCGTGACGCCTATAACAAGCTTGCCGAAGGGTTGCGCGACGTGAAACTTCGGCAGATGATGCGCCCGCTGCAGCTGATTCCCGATAGCCTTACCTTGGACAAACTTCTGCTCCGCTTTTTAAAGCAACGTGGCCATATCGTGGGGGTTGTCGATGAATGGGGGGCGATTGCCGGTATCGTAAGCCTAGAAGATGTGCTCGAAGAAATCCTCGGCCGTGAAATCGTCGATGAATATGACGAAGCGATTGACCTTCAGGAAACCGCCCGCCGCCGCTCCAAAGCCCTTGCCCGCATTCGCCAACAGAATAAGAAACAGAACATAGAACAGATACGTTGAGTCTTCCTGGACTCTCGAATAAAATATGACTTCTACAAAACCAAACTATTTCCCTGCGCTTGACGGTCTTCGTCTTCTCGCTAGCATAAACATTGTGATGCTTCACTTGGGTTCGTCGTCTGCCCTCAACTACATGGCAGACTACAAGTGGATTATCCCCATTATCAATGCTCCCGCCTTTGCGGCAGGTATCTTCTATGTGCTTGCGGGTTTCCTTTTTGCAAGTAAATTCAGCGACCCGGAGCGCCGAATCCCGGTGGTCCCCTTCATGTTTTCCCGCATCGCGAAACTTTACCGTCTGCATTTTTTCATGACGCTTCTGATGTTCGTGGTACTGGTGTTCAAATTCAGCGGTTACACGCACTTGCCCGCCTTGAACGAAATTGGGGACTGCGCCGCGGCGGGCCTTGCCAAGATGACTCACCCGTGGCGAAGCCTTCTCTTGCACCTTTCGCTCACCTGGTCCATCGTTCCTGATTTGGGAATGAAACTGAATGAACCCTCGTGGTCGCTCACCAGTTTCTTTGTGTGCTATGCAGTGACTCCCTGGTTTAGCCGTTGGCTTTTCAAGCAGAGTAACCGTACACTTTGGGTATTGTTCGGGACGCTCTTTATTCCAGGAATTCTTTGGGCTACATTATTTGGTCTTTCCGATAACCTCTGGTTCGACAGTTACGATGCCAAGTACCGTTTCTTCCATATCTTTGCACCGGTTCGCATCTTTGAATACCTGTTCGGTATGGTGCTTTTTAGACTTTTCAAGGAAGGTCATTTCGATTTTCTGAAACGGAATTTTGCAAGCGGCGTTGCTCAGTTTGTGATGCTTGCCACTTTGTACGGAAGCCTTTTTCTGATGCGTCCGGAACTTAATCCCGGCATCAATTATTTCTTCCATCATTCGCTTCCGATTATGCTGTACGGACTTTTTCTGGTTTCGCTCCTTACGGGAAAAGGTTTCATGGCTCGATTCTTCTGCATTGGCATTGTCCGTAAGATTGGCCGTGCGTCCTTCTATCCGTATCTGATTCACTTGCCGATCATCACGATCGCCTGGGGAATTTGTAACTTGAACCAACCCAAGAATACGGTCCTAATTCTTATTTTTATTTACACAGTGAGTACTCTTTACAGCGAATTTAAGGTTTGGCGGCGTAAAAAGGCGAAGGCAAAATGATTTTTACTTGCCATTACGGAATAAATAGTTAAACTTGAAAGGATTATTATTTCAAGAGGTTCGTATGAAATTACTCTACCTGGCAGCTCCGGTGTGTTTTGCGATTGCCCTTACGGCATGCGGCGATGACTCGTCGAGCGCATCGAATGTGAATTCCGACAATCTGCCGGCACAGGATTCTTCTGTGACCGATACGCCTACGGTCAATCCCGATAGTGCTTCTGTTCCTGCGGATTCCGTGTCTAAGGATTCCCTTCAGCAGGATACGACTACGTCTAATCCCACGGATAGCCTTCCGCCGACTCCGCAGGATTCCGTACCGTCGGATCCTCAAAATCAGGAACCGTCGGATCCTTATGCGGTCGGAACGGATATCGATGAACCGTCGTACACGTCCACCTGCCAGGTGACTCCGTTAGAAAACGGTAAGGGTGACGGCGTGTGGTGCGACACTACCTATGCGGGGCCGATTTTCTATGATACGGATGAATCCGTCTATGACCCGACCGCCGACAATGGGGCCAATTTCGTCAGCATCAACAAGGTTTTTGAAGCATTGAAACCGAACGACAGGGTTGTATTTGTCTTGCGTCATGCCGATAGGCAGGAAAGTGCCGGAAAAACCTCCCACTTGACAGATGTCGGTATCTTCCAGGCGCAGAGTGTCGGAAAAAAGATTGCGTCTACGGAGCCGGCGTATTACGCTCATTCCGAATATGTCCGTACACGCGAAACGCTTGAAAATATTGCCGTAGGTCGTGGTGAAACAGAGTTTACGCATGATGCGTATCCGATTCTGAATGGCAGCTGGTATATCAAGGATAATGACAAGTATAACGAATACAAGTCGACCGGCACGGATATGAATTTCACGGTGACTACGGAGTGGGCCTACGAAGGAAATTATGCGGATGCGTTCTATGATCTGGATGAACGCACCAAGCAGTTCGTGGACGATTTTCTGGTGGATGTCATTTCAAAGAAAGCCCGTATAAGCGTGGTTTGCTCGCATGACCAGTTCATCGTTCCGCTGGTAGTTTCTATTTCGAATCGCCAGATTGGCTTGCGCTTTTATGACAATCGCTCCTGGATTTATTACCTAGCGGGTATGGCGGTTATCATCGGTGAAAATGGCGAAAAGACGCTTGTTCCGGTGAAGGGACTTCATTCGGGAACGAACTGATTTAAAAGTCGTTCGAAATGGTGGATTAAGAAAAAGGATGCGTTTTATACGCATCCTTTTCTAAGTTCTGCCAATTTGCGACTATGTCGCTTTTACATTTCTTCGAGTTCCTTGCCCTTCGTCTCCTTGATGAACCTTGCTACGAAGAAGATACTGAAGATGGCACAGAGCGAGTAGATGCCGTAGGTGGGGCCGACACCGATGCCGTCCTTGCCGGTAAGCACCGGGAATGTCCAGGTGACAATGAAGTTTGCGAACCACTGGGCCAGTCCGCAAATGGCGATTGCCATGGTGCGGATGCGGTTGTTGAACATTTCGCCAAGCATCACCCACATGACCGGTCCCCACGTTGCAGCGAAGAAGGTGATGTAGAGGTTTGCGGCAATCAGTGCGACGATGGCTGCGTGTCCAGGAATGGTTCCGTCGGCGCCAGCGCTCATGAAGCAGATGGTGAGTGTACTCAGGGTGATCGCCATGCCGATACTACCGATCAACAGGAGCGGTTTACGACCAATCTTGTCAATCAGCAATATGGCGACAACCGTCATTACCATGTTCACAACACTCGAAATCACGCTCGTGAGGAAGGCGTCACTTTCACCAAATCCTACACTTTGCCATAGCATGGTTCCGTAGTAGAAAATCACGTTGATGCCTACGAACTGTTGCAAGATGGCGAGCCCGAAGCCTGCCCACATGACGGGGGCGATACGTTCCTTGCCGTTGATAATGACAATCAGGTCTGTGAATTTGGCACGCTTCTTGTTCGTGAAAGTAGACTGAATTGCTTCGACTTCCTCGTTGACGGTATCCGCGTTAATCTGGGCGAGGACTTTCTTGGCTTCGTCAAGAAGGCCCTTGCGAATAAGGTATCGGGGCGATTCGGGGAGTTTCCAGGCGGCATAGCCGTAAAGAACGGATGGAATGATTTCGACCCAGAACATAATCTGCCAAGCCTTGATGTTTCCAATCATGGGGGCGTTTGCGGAACCTGCAATGCGCACAATCAAGTAGTTTGAAAGGAGCGCTACGAAAATACCGATCACAATTGCGAACTGTTGCATCGATCCCAGTCGTCCGCGTAGATGGGCGGGGGCCGTTTCTGCAATGTAAATCGGGGCGACAATACTGGCCATGCCGATGCCTAGGCCTCCGATCACGCGCCACATGATAAAGTCTGGAATGCCGAATGGAATGCCCGAGCCGATGGCGCTCAGCAGGAACAGGTCAGATGCAAACAGCATGCACTTTACGCGACCGAATGCGTCGGCGATTCGCCCTGCAAAAAAAGCACCGATGGCAGCGCCAATCAGTGCTAGCGAAACAGACCACGCGAGTTCATAGTCCGTCGCGTTAAAGTGGGCTTTAAGGGCTCCGTTTGCACCGTTAATCACGGATGAGTCGAAACCGAAGAGGAATCCGCCGATAGCTGCGGATAGGGTAATCAGCACGATGTGCTTGAAATTGGAGTTTGCATTAGTCATATATATCTCATATTGCTAAGGTAATCCCTTATAATATATTCGAATAATGCAAAAAATCCTAGAATAAATAATCAAAATAGAAGGATTTTTTTATTCCAAACTGGACTATTCCAAATTGGAATAGTGCCCTTAGAACTTCTGGTAGTGCTCAAAGGTGGTCTCTTTCGCTTTCTTCTGCAACTCGTAGAAAGCGCGTTGCCATGCCTTGAGGCGCATCCAGTTCTTTTCATTTTCCTTGCGGATGAAATTTCCGAAGGAATAGATGATGAGTTGATCCAGGTCGTGATTTCCGAGTTCGAAACCATTCAATCCGTAGAACTTATTTGAAAGCTTGAGGTCTGTGGAGCGGATGCTCTTTCCGTCGACGCTAATGTCCAGGTGCTTCTTGTGGATGACGAGTGAATAATAATGCTGCTTTCCGTCCAGAATTTTCGCCTTGCCGAATTCTGTTTCTGCGGTGGATGCGGAATCGATGCCATTGTAAATCTTGGTGCATAGCGACTTTTTATCGCTTTCGCATTGGCGGATTTCAAAGCCCAGCTTGCCGTTGCTTGAAAGGGATGATGCGAGTACGCTATTATCTGCTGTAAGATCATTTCCGTTCAGGGTAATCCAGAAACCGATAGCGAAGCTGCTGTCGTCCGAGAATACGTTCAGTTCCTTGAACCTGTCACGTATGGTCGAAGCCCTGACGTTAAGGGAGTCGCTCCCGTTAAAGTTCCTGACGAAGCGGATCCTGTCTTCGGGGTAAATGTCGATGGAGCCCGGTGCGCCGTACAGCTTCTTGATGGTGATGGACTTGCTGATGCTGGGGACTGTCACGAAGAACACACTCTTGATGTTGTCCAAGACCCATGTCGATGAGGTGTCAATGGAGTGCTCGTATGCGTTTGCCCATGGCAACAGGGATCCGTCCGGACCCATGAATCCGTCGTCGTGAGTGTAGCTTACGGTGCGGTCGGTGTTGAAGAATACGGGAACAATCAGGGAATCGAGAGTCTTGTCGTCAAGGGAATCCATCTCGCTTATCTTGGGAAGCGAAATGACTTCTTCGCCGATGACTTTTGCAAGAACGCTGTCTTTTACGACGAGTGTTCCGTCGGAGTACAGGTCCCATTCGACGGGAATGCTCTTTACTCCGCTTTCGTTGGCAATTTCAATTTGTGTAATCGTGGTGTAGGTGTATCCGTCGTGATTGGCGGGAATTCCGGTGATGGTGATGTATTCCTCGTCTTTGTTTTCTTCGGTGATGGCGGCGCACGAAAGTGTTCCGGTGATGCAGAGCGTGTCACCGACGGAAAGTCCGTTGTAACGGGGCGATAGCAGAATGGTCCCTGCCGGACCGATGGCGATGGAATTGTATTTGTTTTCCGGCGTCAGGCGCGTCATGCCTGCCCAGGTGGTGTCGTGACGTTCAAAGGTCGCTACAACGCTGTAGGCATCGGTGGGGGCTGCCACAAAGGTAAAATCTCCGTTGTCATCCGAGGTAGTGGAGTCGACGATGATAGTGCGGCCGTTGACGACCTTGGTGAGGGCGACAATAGCGTGGGGGTATTTCTTGGCTTCGATAGAATAGTCGAAGTTGTTGTAAATGTGCCCGCTAAGGGTGTCTGTCGAGGCCGTCTGCCCCGATTCGGTTTCGGATATTACGCCCGCGGTACTCGTGCTGTCGCTACAGGCCGCAAGGAATACCAGGAATGTAGCCGCGATAAAGAGGATAATTCCTGATGTATTCTCTCGTCTTTCGTCTCTCGTCTTTCGTCTAAACATAAAAACCTCTTGGATCCTTCGACTTCGCCCTTCGACGCGCTTCGCTTGCTCAGGGACCTTAATAAGGTTGGGGAGCTTGTCGAACCTTGCTTAGGATGCTCTAGCTTCTGTTCATTCTTAATTCTTCATTTTTAATTTCTATTCAAGATTTGAGAACAGGTGGATGTTCATCTGGTAAACTCCGTCGGCTTTTTCCTTGTCGCCAGCGATAATCTGTCTTGCCTTCTTCTTGAATTCCTGTAATTCCTCTTCGAGTTTCTTGTACGCTTCGCTTGAAATGCTGAAGGTGAGTGTGCTCATGACAGTTGGTCTTTTCGGAGGCGTCATCAGGGCCTGTTTCGAAAGCTCGAAACACTGTAGCTGGTATTGCTTGATGAGTTCCGCATTGTTGTAAGGTCCGCTGCTAATGCTTTCCTGTGTAGGTTTCCAGAAACCCGCTTCGTTTTTGCGGATAAGTCCGAGCCTCTCTAGCAGGGAGAGCGATTCCTTAAGCTTGCCGAGCGGGACTTTCGGAAAGATTCTCTTTTGCACGGGAGTCATGTCGTCATCTACGTCCATCGCGTCGAGTATTGCGAATAGGGCGCTGTTGTACCAGTGGCTGTAGTATTCGTAGGCGTCTTCGTTGACGATGTGCTGCGGGTTCGGGTGCTGTTTCAGTATTTCTTGCATCGCCGTCTGGCGTGCCGAATCGCTTTTAGCTTGGTCGAATTCCACCAGAGTTTCAAAATATTTGGCTTCTTTCTTGTCGAGTTCAAGAATCTCGATAAACTTTTGCGCCATGCGGGGGCTGACCTTTTTCCCTCTGAGAACATCGGCGAAGTAACTGCGGCTTTTTTCGAGGCCGAGCAAGTTGCAGATTTCGGTACGTGTAAAACTAGGCTCCGCCTTTACGCGAACGGCCTGGTATTCTTCCAGAAACTTGCGAAAGTGTGTAAACTGGTATATGTCTAAAAAGCGATTCACGTTCTTAATATACATAAATTTTTGAGAACATGAAAGGGGAGGTTATTGAAAATTTAAGAGTAAATGTTGAAAATGTGAGAACATTTGTTCCGCGGCTAGTCCATTTACTGGTTGAAGCCCGCTTTTTTGCACGATGATAACGCTTTTTTACTATTCCAATTTGGAATATTTGCTTGAAAAAGGGCTATTTTTGTAACAGTAATATGGGGGCTCCGTTGAAACTTAAATTTATTCTGGCCCTGATCGGCTTTTGCGCTTCGCTTATTGTGGCGGCTCCGGCTGAGCCGGGTTTTCAGTCGGTAACTAGTCGCGACGGAAGCTCCGTTTCTATTCGTTATTTTGGTGACGAACACTATCATTATGCCGAAACTTCCGACGGAATTCTTGTAACATTGGATAGCCTTGGAAACTATGTTTACGTCGGTGAAGATGGTCTTGCGAGCGGGGTTATTGCAAAAAATGTCGCTGATCGCAGTCCCGAAGAAAAGTCTTTCTTGAAACAGTTAAATCAGGAGGCGGTTCATCAGAAGTACCAAGAACTGAAAGGGGAACGATTTCCCGATGAAGCTGGATTGAACGGTGACCTGGAATTCAATCATGTGCCCCTGATATCGTACAATCAGGAGGGATCCTCGATGTTGATGCGTCCGACTCCCGCAAGTTGGACAAAGGGGGAGCGTTGGTTCCCCGTGCTGCTGGTCGGAACGTCGGACATGGATTATGGAGATTCGGCTGCGTTTTATGACTATTTCAACAAGCCGGGCTACAACGTAAATCGAAATATCGGAAGCGTACGGGATTACTTTGTTTACCAGTCGGATAGCCAATTTATACCGCATTTTGACGTGTATCCTATAAAGATCGATGCGACTCTTGAAAGCTTTGGTTCTGGCGATAATTATGACGAGGGAAAATTCACCTCGATGGTTCTCGATGAACTTGCGAAGCGCGAGGATTTTTTGAAGAACGCCTCGAAGTACTGTTACAATCGAAGACAAGTGGATGGGTTTGTTTTCCTCTACCCCGGCATGGAAGAGGATGCAATGAAGCAGAGCTCTGATTTTTGGAGCCATCAGTACTATATGCAGACAAACGGTTCTTCGGAGAGCGGTATGCCGTACAATGTGGGGGGCTACTATTTTGACAAGTACCTTTTTACATCGCAGTTTGCAAACAAGTCCAACAACAAGAAAATTTGCAGGATGGGGACTGTCATACACGAGTTTAGTCACATTATGGGGTTGATGGACCATTACAGCAAGGATAAGAATAAAAATCAGATCGACGGTCCTGCCGAATACGACATCATGTCGCTTGGAATGTACAATGGAACGACCCTGAATGAAGGAAATGTTCCCATGGGATATTCTGCCTTCGAAAAAGAGGCTCTTGGGTGGATGACGCTAAGGGAGCTTGCTCCCGATAGCGTTTATTCGCTTCGTAAGCTCAGTAAGATGGAGGCCTATTCTGTCACGAATCCGAATAAAACGGATGAATACTATATCATTGAATATCGTCCTGCCGAAAAGTACGAATCCTGTGTAAATGTCGATGCCGGGAAAACTGCGAACGGGGTATACATCTGGTATATCGATTACGACAGAACGGTCTTTATGATGAATGAGGCGAATCGTGATACCACTCATCAGCGTGTGGCGGTCAATGCGGCTCTTTCTGAGGGCTATTATGCGGACTTTTCCTACGTGAATCGTAGAGGAGTCCCGAAAGTGTCTGGGATTTACAATGTGGTGCTCGACGGACACCGGCGGGCGTGCTTTACGACTTCAAGCGATATTCCCCTGAGTGAGTGCCCGTTCGATTCCACTCTAGAAGAGGAAAGCTCGAGTAGTGAGGAATCAAGTTCGAGTGAGTTCGTGCCGGAATCTTCTTCGAGTGTTGATGATGATGGCCCGAATTCTTCGGATAGTCTGCAATTTGTACGGGGAACCATGCGGCATACTCTGTCCTATGTGCAAATAGCCTTGGATGGACATAGGCTCAACGTCTCGACACCATTGGCGGGGTGCAAGGAACTGAAGCTCTTCGATCTTCAGGGGAACCTTGTCTATACGAACGCCTTCTCAGACGCGCAGATGTCGTTTGATTTGAGCTTTATTCCCAGTGGAATTTATGTCGTCCGCGTTATGGCGGATAATCGTCTTCTGGAAAGCTCTAAAATACGCCTACATCGGTGATTTAACGCTTTCGATGTACTTCTTGAAGCCTTCGACACCTAGGCTGTACATGTCGACGAACTTCGTTGCGAACGGTGGCAGCTTGCGCGGGTGCATGCCCAAAGCGTCGTGCATCACCAACACCTGGCCGTCGGTGAACTTTCCGCCGCCAATACCGATCGTCACCGCGTTCACCATGCCGGTAATCTTGGTGCCGAGCTCTTCGGGAATGTGTTCCAGCACCATCTCGAAGCATCCCAGGCTGT
>NZ_CAMVDO010000025.1 GCF_947166265.1 uncultured Fibrobacter sp.
GTACCAGACGCTCCGCTGCAACTTCCCGAACGGCGACATGGTGGGCCACACCGGTTCCTTCCGCGCTGCTACGATGGCTATCGAAGCTGTGGACATCGGCCTCGCACGACTCCTCCCGGTGATTGACGCTCTCGGTGGTGTCGCTATCATCACGGCTGACCACGGTAACGCCGACGAAATGTATGAAATCGACAAGAAGACCGGCATGCCGAAGGTCAACAAGGACGGTTCCTTCAAGGCCAAGACGAGCCACACCCTCAACAAGGTGCCCTGCATCCTTTACGATAACGTAACGGGCGGCAAGCTCGGCCTCAAGGAAGGCGACTGGGGTCTGTCGAACATCGCTGCAACGACCGCGAACCTCCTCGGCCTCGAGAAACATGAGGCTTGGGACGACTCGATGTTGATCATCAAGTAATAGATTCTCGCCTTCGCGAGAAGGACGAAGTGTTAGTGTCATCCTGAGTGTGGTTTGCTTCGACAGTGCTCAGCACAGGCTTAAGCTCACGCTTCGCAAGCTCGCTAACCGAGTAAGGTCCCTGAGCCTGCCGAAGGGCGGAATCTAAGGATCTAGATTAGAATTATAGAAAGGAACCCTTCGGGGTTCCTTTTTTTCGTCGCGCCATTCTGTAAAAATTCATTTACATTGCATTTTTATCATCCACTTTCACTTTTTTTTGTTTACATTTCTTTTCATAACAAAAAACATCTTTTTGTAAGGAGAAAATTATGAAGAAAATGCAATGGATGCTCGCAACGTCCCTGGTATGTGGGGGAGCACTCTTTACCGCCTGTTCCGATGACAGTTCGTCGAGCAGCACACCGGATGAACCGAAGGCAAGCGCAGAACAGACCGCCTTTGTCGAAAACACTCGTGCCAACCTCAAGGATCTTGCAGAGAACCTCAACTTCAGTTCTTGGCAGCTCGCCAACCACATGAATATGGAATTCAACGAAAGGGTTCTCAACAATGATGAAATTGATAACGCCATTACGAGAACGATAAGCGCAGATATCTACAATAGTATCACCGCGGTGGAAAAGAAGAGTGAACTCGGCAAGCTGGGCTACGAAAACGTGGCTACAGTTGACCTTTCCAGGCTCAAGGCCTCCTTTACCCTGACCAAGGACGGAACGTTCGATGTCAAGGAAGCAAAGAACTTCGAAATCGTACTTCCGATTCGAAATCCGGAAACCAAGAAGGTTTCCGAAGAATCTCTTAAGCTGACCTTGAAGATGGGCGGAGATTCGTACAAGTTCATCAACAAGAAATTATCCTCCGACGAACTTGCAGTCGTGATGAAGGTTCCGGAGGAAATTTCCTTCGCTATCTCGGCCAAGCCCGATGGCAAGTGGGCAGACCTCTTTACGGGTTCATTCAAGAACGACATCAGATCTAACAGCAAGTCCGAATACGTGGACATAAGGAACACGTCCTTCAATATTACCGGTGAAGTAAACTCGACCCTCAAGGCGATCGAATTGGCAAACGGCGACAAGACCAAGGCCGATGCCACAACCATCAAGTTCGCCATCGGCAAGGATGTCTCCAAGAAAAAGAACGGAGCAATGTTCGACTTCAAGCATAACAAGAAGAACATGCTGTCCTTCTATGTCGAAAACCACATGGGTGACAGAGACGACGTAGACCTTTCTGAACTCACCAACAGCAGCAGCATCGTGGATGTTATCACAGCGCTCGCAGCCGGCACAGGCATCGACAGTCTGACCCTGACCTTGCTTGACGACATCACCATTTCGCTGAAGGTTTCCGACAACCAGAAGCTGATGAAGGCTCAGCAGGCCTTGGCAGACGCCCGTCGTAACTATGCCGACGAAAAGACCATCGAAAGCTACACCAAGCAGGTGAACAAGCTGGTGACAGCCTCCCTCACCGCAAAGGATGTGGACCAGACGATTCCGGTGACCTTCGAAACGGTGCAGTTCGGTGTTGACTTCTGGACGATGCCCGCCCTGCAGTTCAACAAGGACGAAGGCTACGTTCCGCTGGTTGAAGTCCTTGACCAGAAGTCCATCGAATACGGTATCAACATCATCGACCACGCTGCCGAACCGATGCAGGATGCCATTGTGGTTGTCCGTCAGCTGATGCAGTACTTCCAGAAACTCGCCGGCCTGTATGACGACTATCAGGGCGATAACGACGCTGAATAATAAGCTATAAACTCTTAAGACCGCCCCAAAATGGGGCGGCTTTTGTTATTTTTTTGCTACAAGGAGAAAATATGAAAAGGCTAATTACGACATTGGCGGTCGCAACCACCGTATTTACAGGTTGCTCGGACGACAGCAGCAGTAGCAGCGCCCCTACCGTTTCGGACCTCGACGAGAAAATTGTCGGTAAGTGGATCAATACGGAAATCGGCGGTAAAAAGGCTCTCACAAACAAGAAGGCCGTTGTCACATTCGAATCGAACAAGAAAGGGACCGCAAGTATAGCCCTTGGGGACTCGGTATGGCAAGGGCAAACCGAATTTTCGTACAGCACCAAGGACAACGAAATTTCCTATACGTTCTGGGACAATTCCATAACGAAGACAGACTTCAAATGGATTGTCGAATCCGTCGATGAAAACAACCTAAAGACAACCTTCCAAAGAAGTACTGTAATAGACGACGTTGTACAGGAAAGTTCCAATGAAATTTCCTACGTCCGCGTGACCGAAGACTACTCCCAGTCGATCATTGGCCTCTGGGAAGGTTCAAGTACCAGCAAGGAAGGTTCCACATTTGATGACGGCCAGAAACACCGCTGGGAATACCTGGACAACGGCACCTTCCGTTACTACGTTCAAGACGAAGACGGCAACTGGATTCCCAACCCCAATCAGACCAAGTCCGAATACTTTGTGGACGGACCGCTCCTCTGCACCCGCTGGGTGATTGACGGCAAAGAAAACCGCGAATGGTGGGAAGTGGAATCCATCAAGGACAACGTCATGAAATGGACCGCGCTCCGCGCGAAAGGCGACGGTTCCACCTACACGGCAAGCTTCAAAATGAAAAAGGTCAAGCCTCTCACCAAGGCAGACATCGAAAAGAAGATGATCGGCAAGTGGATTCTTGCGGAAACCGACGGCAAGCAGGCCCTTACGAACAGGAAAGTGGTCACAGACATCGTATCGACCAAGAAACTGCGTCAAAGCTTATCCTACACGGACAGAAACGAATGGCTGGACGGCGAGGAATTCAACCTTACCCTCAAGGACAATCTTCTGTCCTGGACCGTAAAGAATGACTTCTCCGAAAGAGTCTTCACGCACGAAGTGGTTGCGATTACCGATAATGACATGTACACCTACCTTTCTTCGAACATGATCGAAGACGGGAAAAAGCAGCCGAGCGTATTCTCTCCGAAGGCGGTTCATTTTACCCGAGTTACCGAGGACTACTCCGAAGACATTTTGGGCATCTGGGAAGGCAAGATTACCAGCGAAAAGTCTGACTACGATGACCGCGAGGAACACCGCTGGGAATTCAAGAAAGACGGCACCTTCCTTTTCTACTTTAAGGAGAAAGGCAAGTGGAAAGTGAGCGATGACGCCTACGCCGACTACTTTGTTGAAGGCCCCCTGCTTTGCACCCGCTGGAAAAACAACGGCAAGAATCAGCAGGAATACCGCGAATGGTGGGAAATCGAAACCCTCAAGAAGGGAGGCATGAAATGGACCGGCCTCCGCGCAGATGAAGACGGATCCACCTACACCGCCACCTTCGAAATGAAGAAGGTCGAAGAGTAAATCCCCGCTTTTCAACCTTGTTCAACGTTTACTTTCAAGTTTCAGCCAAAAAGCAACATTTTCAAGGAGAAAATCATGAAAAAAATGCAATGGATGCTCGCGACGTCCCTGGTATGTGGGGGCGCCCTCTTTAACGCCTGTTCCGATGACAGTTCGTCGAGCAGCACACTGGAAGAACCGAAGCCCAGCGTAGAACGCACCGCCTTCGTGGAAAACACTCGCGCAAACCTCAAGGAACTTGCAGAGAACCTCAACTTCAATTCATGGGAACTCGCCAACCATATAAATATGGATTTTAACGAAAATGTTCTCAACAATCCTGAAGTCGAAAACGCCATTACGCTTACCCTCAGCCGGGACATTTTTGAAAGCATCACCGACGTGGACAAGAAGAGCGAACTCGGCAAGATGGGCTACAAAAAAATGGCTACGGTCGACCTGAACAAGCTCAATTACAGCTTCACCCTGCAAAAGGATGGGACGTTCGATGTCAAGGAAGCCAAGAACTTCGAAATGATCCTTCCGCTGAAGAATCCGGAAACCCAAAAGATTCTCGAGAAATCTCTTAAGCTGACCATGAAGATGGGCAAGGATTCGTTCAAGCACATTCTCAAGAAGTTGTCCACCGACGAACTTGCAGTCGTGATGAAGGTTCCGGAGGAAATTTCCTTCGCACTCTCTATCAAGCCCGAAGGCAAGTGGATTGACCTCTACACTGGTTCGTTCAAGAACGAAGTCAAGATGAGCGGCAAGTCCGAATACCTCGACAGGATGACTTCCGCCTTCAACGCCACTGGCGAAATCAAGTCCTCTCTCGAAGCCGCCGAACTTGCTAGTGGCAAAAAGGTGGAAGCCGATGCAGCATCGATCGCATTTGCTATCGGACAGGATCCGGCAAAGCACATGGCAGGCGCAAAGATCGCTTTTGTGCATAACAAGAAGAACATGCTGGCCTACCGTATCGTGCAGACCCGTACAAATAAAAACCCCATCGACTTCTCGAACATGGCCAACAGTGACGGCATCGTGGACGTATTCTCGGTTATGACGGGATTGATCTCCGACTTGAGCATCGACAGCTCTTCGCTGACCTTGCTTGACGATGTCACCATTGCGATGAAGGTGTCCGATACAGGCAAGTTGCTCAAGGCTCAGCAGGAACTGGCCGCCGCCCGTCGCAGCTACGCCGACGAAAAGACCATCGAAAACTACACCAAGCAGGTGAACAAACTGGTGACCGCATCTATCACCGCAAAAGAAGTGGACCAGGAAATTCCAGTCACTTTCGAAACGGTGCAGTTCGGTGTTGACTTCTGGACGATGCCCGCCCTGCAGTTCAACAAGGACGAAGGCAATGTTCCGCTGACTCAGGTTCTTGACCAACAGTCCATCGCCTACTGCCTCAACATCATCGACCATGCTGCAGAGCCCATGCAGGACGCTCTCGTAGTTGCCCGTCAGCTTATACAGTACTTCCAGAAGATTGCTGGCCTGTATGACGACTATCAGCTCGATAAAGCCAACGACTAATCAATAGGCGTTATACTCTAAAGGCCGCCCCATGAAATGGGGCGGCCTTTTCATTACTTTCCCAGCGTGCCGCGGGAGTATTCGTTGATGCAGGTGACGGCCTTGCGCTTGCAGGGGGTGCTTTCGTCGTAGAACACGACGCGGTCGTTGCGGAACACCTCGCCGAAGATTTCCTTGCCGGCGGCGTTGCTCGCCTTGTTGTACTTAACGTCGTAGAAGATGTCGGAATCGCGAGTGACGACGCGGATTTCGGCGTCGATCTTGTAGGCGCCATGCGAGCCCTTGAGCTTGAAGCCGTAGGGCATTTCGGTTATCGTAGTAAACTTGAGGTCGGGAGCCTCGAAATCGAGCTGCATCCAGGAGCGGGCGCCACCCTTGTCGCGGAGACTGAACCAGCCTTCTTGCGTACCTTCGGTACTTTCGTTCGCCGATTCCATCGCCATGTTGAGAGACGCGACGTAGCCGTCGCGGGCAAGCGAAAGGTCTTCCTTGAATTCATGGTAGGTGTCCATGTCGCCATCGTAGGCGAAAAGGGGGGCTGTAAGGAACAAAGCCCCGAAAAAGGCAAAGTATTTCATAAAATGCAATTTAGTAAAGACTTTTTTCTATATTTATGTCACGCCCGAGCCCGGGTGGTGGAATGGTAGACACTGGGGACTTAAAATCCCTTGAGGGCAACCTCGTGCGGGTTCAAGTCCCGCCCCGGGCATTAACGGCAACCAATGGAGCAGCCCATGATCGAATTCTACCCGAACAGCATCTACTACCCGCGCGAAGCCGTCGAAGAAAAACTCGCGAAGGGTGAACTCGCCAGGACCGAAAAGCACCTGATGGGCTGGACGGAACGCCACCGTGGCGAAATCTGGGACTGCGCCCGTGAAGACGCGGAAGAACCGACCGACGAAATTCTCCTGGACAACCTGCGCGCCCTTTTGCTCTGCAAGGGTTCTCTGCAGCCCGCCGCCGAAATGGGCGACATGATCCGGGAAATCAAGAAAGAAGAATGGTACCGTAACGAATCGCACCACGAAGACCCCAAAGAAGTGGCCGAGGAATGGCGCGCCAAGTACCTGATCAAGTGGCGCGAAGCCCGCATGTTCGAAGCGTTCATCCTGATCGAAAAGCGTACCGAACAGTTGCTCTCTATCCTCAAGAGCAAATAGTTAGTAGTTAGCCTTCCACACAATAGGCACCCAAACGACAAAACGTCCGCCAACGCTCCGTGGATAACGCCAATAGGTCTGGATTTGCGAAAGCACCAGGCCTTTCAAATTTTCGTCGTCGGTATTGCTGAATAGAATTTCCGGCGTAAACATTCCCAGGGAATCCAGCGTGAGCTTTAGCCCAATGACAACATCCTTTTTTTCGGAAGGGGCCGCATTTTTCAATTTCTTGAAATGCTCTGCGGACGCCCAATGAAGCCCTGCCGCGCGGCCCTGTAGAAATTTTTCGAACTGAAACAGGTCGCGGTCCGCGGAATTTTCCAGCACATAGAAATCGTCTACCGAAGGCATCACCATACGTCCCGTAAACGCATTCCACTGTTTCTCGTTTACGACGGGTACAATCGACACCGGCGCCTGGTACGGCTTAATATGGTATATTGCGAACAAAAGCCCCGCAAAGACAAGTATCAAAAAGAAGATGGGCAGATCGCTTTTCATAGGCCCCCTCAATCATCCGTTTCGATAGCCTTGATACAAAGCTGCATGGATTTACGGTCGTTGAAGTAATTCCAGGTCGGTTCAAAGATGATCGAGACAGGCTTGTTCTTGTTGAGCAGAGTCTTGCACTTGCGAAGTCCAAAGGCTATCGCCGGGAATACGCGGCTGCCGGCCTGAGAAACATCCATCTGCAGATGCCCGCCACGAATTTCACGCAGGCGATGAATCTTGATGTTGTCCGCACGGAACGTCGGATAGGGGAAACTGCCACTGAAGGGTTCCAGCCGTTCCAGGAAATCGAGCACCGAGATCAACGCGTTATTCGGCCGTATCGAATCGCCAACACGCATGTACTGCGACGATTCCACCACCAGTTCGTTCAGCGAGATTCGGATGTCGAACGGACAGGACTCCGCCTGCGGTTCCTCGACTTCGCCCTTATAATCCTGACATTCCGCCGAAGCTTCAAGGCGCCTGCGGAGTTCATCGATCTTGTCGGCAGGAAGCGAGAACCCCGCCGCATTGGCGTGGCCACCCCAGCGGTCAAAAAGATCCCTGGAATCAAAAAGCGCCTTGTGCCAGTTGAAACCGGGTACCGCTCGGGCACTCGCATGCGCCATGCCGTCGCTTATCGAAAGCACCGCCGTCGGACGGTGATATTCCTGGGCAAGCTTTGCCGCAACGATACCGATGACCCCTACGTGCCAATCGTTACCCGCCACCACAAGGACTGTCGGAAGCTTGTCGCCATAGGTCGCCTTGACCTGTTCGAGCGCCATGTCGGTTATTTCGGCTTCCTTCTGCTTGCGCTTGCTGTTCCATTCGCGAAGTTCCGCCATGAGGGCGTTCGCCGCCGCCATGTTCGGACTCAACAAAAGCTTGAGAGCTGGATCGGGGCGTTCCATGCGGCCAGGTGCATTCAGGAGCGGAGCAAACTTGTACATGACATCGATGCCACCCACGCTTCCGTGCGACTTCATGAGGTCGCCATACATTTCCTGCAAGCCGGGCCAGCAACTGCCTTCTATCGACTTGAGTCCAGCCTTGGTGAACGCCCTGTTTTCAGGCGTCATCTGGACCAGGTCGGCAAGAGTTCCAAGGGCAACAAGGTCCAGGAATTTACGTGGTTCGGGCATCGACAACCGCGAATAAAGGGCGCATACAAATTTGTACGAAACACCGACGCCGCAAAGCTCCGGATTCGGATACAGGTCACCTTCCTGGTGAGGATCCAGAAGGACGTCACATTCGGGAAGGCCCTCGCCCGACGGCTGGTGGTGATCGATTACAAGAATCGACATTCCGAGTTTTTTCGCCTGCGCAATTTCAACATTTGCAGTAATGCCGGTATCGACCGTAATCACGTAGCGTGCCCCCGCCTGGTACATTTCCTCGACGGCAGACGAAGAGAGCCCGTACCCGTCGCCAAAGCGGTTCGGAAGGCGCCAATCCGACTCGATTCCCAGTTCGGCAAGTGCACGCGTCATGAGCGTCACGGCCGTCATCCCGTCCAGGTCGTAGTCACCGAAAACAAAAATCTTTTCGCCCTTTTCACGGACGTCCAGCAACCATGCGACCGCCTCTTCCATTCCCTTCATCAGGAACGGGTCGTTCACATCATCGGAATTGCCGCACAACATGCGGTGCGCCTCGGTCAAGGTTCGAATTCCCCTCGACACGAGAAAACGGGCAACGACATGGGGAATGCGCAAGCTTTGCGCCATCGAAGACGCAAGGCGTTCATCGCCATTCTCGAGCATTCCACTTTCCAAGGTCATTACTTGTACCCTTCAAAAATCTTGAGCGAGAGCGTCTGCAGGCACATCATCGGAGTAATTCGACGCGACTCGATTCGGGACATGGTTTCCTGCACCGTCACTAGCGAAAGTTCCAGTGCCGTCGCATCGATACGGGGGAACTGCGCCATATCAACCTTGTGGGCAGTCTCTGGCATGCGAAGCGTTGCCCCCGCCTGTTCGCGAAGCAAGTCAGCAAGCAAGAAGGAGAGCACTTCCAAAAAGCGATTCGCCATGTACGGATCTTCCAGCGTGGTTTCCTTGAGCTGCAAGAAAAGTCCCGTATAATCGCCCTTCAGGGACTTCTGCAAAAAGTCGACCGAAAGGTCTAGCCACCCCTTTCCGTTTTCGGCATAGTAAAGCGCCTTTCCCGGCGAGCCTTCCGCAAGTCCTACAATATCGTCGGTCAAAGCAGATTCGTCAAAGTCCTCGCCCGCAAACTTCAATACCTCGCCACGGACCTCGTTGTCGGAAAGCGGCAACAGGTGAAGCGCAAGGCAACGGGAACGGATCGTCTGCAGAATCTTTTCGCGCGAAGACGTCGTCAAAATGAAATAGGTATCCGCAGGAACATCTTCCAGAGTCTTGAGGAAAGCATTTGCGGCAGACTCGTTCATACGGTCGGCATCGGAAACAATCACCGTACGTACTCGATCGCCCTTCATGGCAAAGGCAGACGTCATCGCACGAATCAGGTCCACCGAAATAAACGCCCCCGCCGAGAATATATCTACGCGGTAAGGGTTCTTCTGGATTTCCTCGATATAGGCCTTCTTGAAATCCTCGATGGTTTTCGCCTTGCTTCCCGGAGCAACGTCGTCGGAACTGCGGGCATGCGCCTCGTCGGATTCCATCGGCACGACCCACTTCTCGGTAGAACCGCTATCCTCTGCCATACGGCAGCCGAAACAATGTCCGCACGGACGCATATTCGGATCGGTACACTGCAGCGCCTTCGCAATTTCCATGGCGAGCGCCTTCTTGCCGATTCCGGCAGGGCCATCAATCAGCACCGCCTGCGGAAAGCGATTTTCACGGAGGGCCGACATCACGCGGATGCGGGAGCGTTCCTGAGACACGGGGCCATGTAAAGTATATTCGATCATTTCTGCTTTAACCACAGCAAGGGATCCACGGTCTGCGTACCCTCGCTTACTTGGAAATACAATTTAATTCCATTTAGCGACGCCACATCGCCGACTTCGCCAATTTCTTCGCAATTTCGCACCTCTTTGCCCTCCTGCACGCGGATAGACTTGAGATGCCCGTACACGGAGTAGGTTCCCCCCGCATGTTCAATAATGACAGAAGGGCCACGGCCATCGATTTCGGCGACCATCACCACCGTTCCAGCAGCGGCGGCACGAACCGCATCGCCCCGTTTTCCCCGGATTTCCACACCCAGGTTTCGCGTCATGATATGCAGCACCGGATGTTCCTGCAAACCGTAATTACTGATGACATCACCCTTCATCGGCATGCACTTCGGACCCTTGAGCGCTTCCGCCACCGTCACCTTCGGCTTTTCCACCGTCTTTGCCGGGGCCTTTTCCTTCTTCTTATCCTTCTTCGCCTTCTCGGCCTTTTCGCGGGCCTTGCGGGCGGCCTCTTCCTTTTTCGCCTGTTCGATTTCTTTCTTGCGGCGTTCTTCCAGTTTCTTGATAAGCGCAAGCATCGTCTTCTGGTTCTGCTCGAATTCCTTCAAGGCCCGGCGCTGCATGCTCTGGTCCTGCTTCAGGCTCAGGAGCATCTTTTCCTGGCCGCTCATCTGCGAAACAAGCCCCTTCTCTTCGGCGGCTTTCTTGGAACGCAGCTGCTTGAGGTCGGACAGGTGTGCAGACTCCATCTGCTTCTTTTCGTCACGTTCCTGAATCAGCAGCGAAAGCGTCTCGATTTCTTCGCGATCCTGGTTCAGAATGTGGTGAACCCAGTAGACCTGACGGTCGGGGTTTCCTTCCTGGGTAAGCAAGCTATAAAGTACGCGCGCTTCCCCTTTGCGGCCGTTCACGTACAAGCTACGAATCCGCTTTTTCATGGCTTCCTTGCGCACCACGATTTTACGGTCCAGCGAATCGATATCGGCAGAGAGGTTCACGATCGCCCGTTCAAGCATCAGTTCGCTCTTGGAAAGCTCGGTGATGTAGGTACGCGTCTGGTTCAGGTTCTGGTCAAGAATCGAAATCGTGTTGAGAACGCCCTTTTCCTCGGTTTCCAAAAGGGCCAGCTCCTGCCTCTTTTTCGCCAAGTCCGACTCGAGTTTCTTGAGGGCGTTTTTCTGTTCGTCAATCTGGGCGTCCGTCTTTTTAGTGACAGAATTCTGCTTGGACTTGGAAACGACAGACGTCTTCGAGGCCTTGGTCGAAGTAGCCTTTGGCTTTGCGGATGCGGCGGAAAAAGTAAGACCGACTAGCAGACAGAACAACAGAACGGAAAGGCGCATGCATCAATCCTGTTCGCCACGCTTGATCGAAAGGAAACCGCGAACCGTGCGAAAACTGAAATACCCCGCAAGGAGCGTCACCAGCAATACGACCGAGAAAAGCACCAACCCAAGTCCGCCCAGGTTCGCCTCGACAATCGGGAAAACTCCAGCCACAGAGCGCACCACCGCCGCAAGTAGGATTACGGCAAGACCGGAACCCACCAGGCCCTGAATGACGCCCTGCATCACGAACGGGAACTCGATAAAGAAATGGCTTCCGCCGGCATACTTCATGTTCTCTACCAGAAGCCTGCGCGACAAGAGAGAAAGCCGCACCGAATTGCAGATAATGAGCGAAAGCGTAAAGAGCAAGAGCACGCTTATGCAAATGGGCCAGAACACCATCCGAAATTTCCAGGCGGCAATCTTTTCGACCCATTCGACCGGAGCCTGCACCTCTTCGAAATAATCCTCGCGCGAAAGCGCGTTCTTGAGTTCAATCAGTGCCGCAGGGTCCCTACTGTCGTCGGCGAGCGTCACCCTGAAAAACGGAGGAATCGGGTTTCCTTCCACAAGGTCAAGCATCTCGCCCGAAAAATGCCTGCGGAAATCGGCCAGGGCGGAATCGGCGCTCACAAACGTAACCGACCCGATATGCTTGGTATGCTCCAGGTGCGTACGAATCACCTTCAGTGAATCTTCGGGAAGGGACTCGGGCAAGAATGCCTCGACCGCATAGAGATTCTTTTCCATGGAAAGGATGCGCATCACAGTGCCAAACGCCACAAAAGACGCCGAGAGCAACAGAGAACAAAGGAAAATTGTCACCAGCGACGGCAATATTACCGTGCGGTGCTGTTTCATTCCGCGGAAAGATTCCGATATTAAATAACCCAGTTGTCCGAACACGAGGTGAATTATAACTAAATTTTAGGGGGTTCTTTACAGGGCAACTATGGGAAACATCGTATTAAAGATAACGGCACTAATTTTTGGTATCGCCCTCTGGTTCTTGGTGATTTCGCAGAAGGATTTCCAGCTTTCCGTGGAGGTCCCGCTCAACTTTGTAAAGATGCCCGAGACCATGGCAATCGCCTCGAAGCCACCCCATACGCTCCACATCACGGTCGAAGGCAGGTCCTGGGATCTGATCCGCTTGCAGCAAACCATACGCGATCCGAAACAGAATTCCATCGCAATGGTCGTCGACATGCAACAGGCCGAACTGGGAGCCACGCGCATCCACTTGGACGGCAAGAACTTTGTCGCGGCGGGTTTCCCGGACATCCATTTCGTTGAACCCGAAAACCAGCTTCTGTTCGTAGACCTCGATATCGACACCCGCATCACGCGAAATGTACCCATCAAGTCGGTGGCGACGTTCAATGCGGCCCAGGGTTACCTGATTGCCGACAACCCGCAGGTGTCCCCCGAAGAAATCGTCGTATCCGGTGCAAGGAACGCCCTTACGCGCATTATCGACATTCCCACGGATTCCGCCTATTTCGACACCCTGCGCGAAAGCCAGGCGTTCACCGTTCCGCTTGACTTTTCGACTCTTCCCGCCTTTGTCCGCCCGAGCGATTCCCTAGTCACCATTTCTATCGATATTCAGAAAATGGCAAGCAAGACCTACAGCGACATTCCCGTCAACCTGATCGGATTTTTCGACAGGAACGTCTACTCGCTCCAACCGACTAAGCTTTCCGTGGAAATCACGGGCGGAAATATCGCACTCGATTCCATTACGGCAAGCAACATTGAAATCCTGATGGAATTCAACCGCTTTGCCATCGAAGACGCCGACAGCCTAGCCCCCACCGTGAAGCTTTCGCTCCCGGCACACATTAACCGCGAAATGTCTATCAAGGCGATTCAGCTCAAGCCCGAAAAAGTGACTCTCCTGAAAAAAGAGGAAAAGCCCGTCACAAAAGCCGACTCGCTAGAAGAGGTTGTCCCATGATCTGGCTTGGAATAGAATCAAGCTGCGACGAAACCGCCTGCGCCGTATTGCAGGACGATCCTGTAAAAGTCCTCTCGAACCCGCTCTACAGCCAGATCGACGAGCACGCGCTATACGGCGGCGTCGTTCCCGAAATCGCGGCACGCGCCCACCTGCAGAAAATTTCACCCATCGCAGAAGCCGCCGTCAAGGAAGCCGGCATCGAACTCAAGGACATCGACGCCATCGCCTACACCACAGGCCCGGGCCTTATGGGACCGCTCCTTGTCGGAGCAAGCTTTGCAAAGGGACTTGCCCGCGACTTGCAGATTCCGGCATACGGCATGAACCACCTGGAAGGACACCTCGCCGCAGCCTGGCTCACGCACCCCGAAATCGAGCCGCCGTTTTTGACACTCACCGTTTCGGGCGGGCACACGGAACTTGTACTTGAAGAGCCCGGTTTCAAGTACACCAGCATCGGGCGCACCCGCGATGACGCAGCAGGCGAAGCTTTCGACAAGTGCGGCAAGTTGCTCGGCCTCAAGTACCCCGCAGGTGCTACCATCAGCCGCCTCGGTAAAGACGGCAACCGCAAATTCGTCGACTTTCCGCGAGCACTCCACGTTCACGACAACTGCGAATTTTCTTTCAGCGGCCTAAAGACCGCCGTGCTCCGCTACACGGAAACGCACGATCCCGAATTCATTCAGAAAAACATCGGTGACATCTGCGCCTCGCTCGAAGATGCCATTGTCGATAGCCTTGTGACAAAGACCATTACCGCCCTCAAGAAGACCCGCATGAAAACCCTCGTGGTCGGAGGCGGCGTGAGCGCAAACGCCTGGTTGCGCACAAGGTTGCAGGACTACTGCGAAAAGCACGGGATCATGTTCTGCATTCCGGAACGCAGCCTGAGTACCGACAACGGAGCCATGATTGCAGCAGCAGCCATCCGTCGCAAGTTGCAGGGAAAACTCACCTCGGTGAACGAAGTCAAGCCCTGGATGCCTCTCGCCCTGTAACATTTCAGGGAAAGCACATAAAACGGGGCCCCGAGCCCCTATTTCGTCACGCTTTTTTGACGCCCCCTTTTCTTTTCTGTTTTTTCATTGTATATTATGGGTATGCTAGACAGAATTATCTTCACGCTGATGCACAAAACGGCCAAAACGCTTGCCGTGTGTTTGGCATTCTGTCTTATACCCCTTGCAGGCGCTTGGGCACAAGATCTGGACAAGCCCGTAAGCGACGTCGAAGTTTTCCGCCCCGAAAAGCGCGACACCAAGGTGGAACTAGTCGATTCGACCAAGAACAATTCAGTCACGCTGAACGTAGACATTTTCGCCGACGGAATCATCGGTTCCTACTACATTCTGTGGGACGACGTCGACCTCTCCGAAGATATCAAGCAGCTGATGACCACGCGCGACTTTGCCCGCGACGAATTCTTTATGCAGAACATCGACCGCGAACAGTTCGAGCAGGAACGACTGTTGCAACTTTTCGAAGACAAGAAAAAGGAATACTTCGCCATTTTCCCCGAAGAAGCGCTGAAGATGATCGAAGACCAGCAGAAAGATAAGTGATTAGGAGAGTGGTATGAGGTCGCGGCGTTGCCGCTTTGAGGAGTGAGGGGTCAGGTATCAGGAGAGTGTCATCCTGAGCGTGGTTTGCTTCGACAAAGCTCAGCACAGGCTTAAGCTCACGCTTCGCGGGCTCGCTAACCGAAATAAGGTCCCTGAGCTTGCCGAAGGGCCGGAGCAACGGTCCGAAGTGAAAGACGTCGAAGGATCTCTTGTTGAAAACATCTAGTGATTAGTTCATGTTTAGCAGCGAAAAAAATTTCAGCGAATGGAGTCTCTCGGGATTCAGCGGCGCCCCCGCATTCCTTTTCGAAACGCTCGAAAGCACCCACAGCTTAATGAAGGCCCGCGCCGCATCCGGAAAAATTGTTCCCGGCACCTTGATGGTCGCCGACACGCAGACGGCAGGACGTGGCCGTCACGAACGCACCTGGGACTCCCCCGCCGGTCTCAACCTCTACTTCAACATCCTGATTCCGCTAGATGGAATCCCGCTCGCCTCGGCACCGCAGATTACGCAAGTGGCGGCGCTTACCTTCGCTGAAATTTTCAAGAGCCTCCAGGATGACGCCAACGCGAAAGGCCTCGGCAACCAGGACATTGGGAAAGTCACCGTCAAGTGGCCAAACGACATCCTCTGCGGAAAGCACAAGTTCTGCGGGATTTTAGCAGAGTTAGTATTTATAAAGGAGATTCCCGCCTTCGCGGGGATGACAAGCACACAAGGTTCTCCGAAGCCCGCCATCAGCATGGGCGTGGGAATCAACGTGAACAGTTCCCCCGCCGACTACGCCCACCTGGGCCGCAGCGTCACAACACTGAAAGATATTTGCGGACAAAAGATTAATCGCGAAAAATTATTGCAAATGCTCATCGGCAATCTGGAACGCGCCATCGGGCAGTTCCGCGCCTTCGGCATCCGCCCGTGGATTGCTGCGTGGAAACGCATGGACCAGTTCATCGGCGCCCGCGGAACTATAGTCGTGAACAACCGATGCACCGACCAGAACCGTAACAGCGGCGAAGGCTCCATCAAAAAAACAGGCTCCATTCTCGACATGCAAGACGATGGAAGCCTGCTATTCAAATGCGACGACGGAACCATAGAAACCGTCTATTCCGCCGACTTAGAAGTGTAGGGAAAGTTATAATCTTTCTTGATTACTCCATTCATCATATACTTGTTTAATAGCATAATATGTAGAAGAAAAATCAAATTGCGCCCTATAATTTTCATCTCTCACAATATTTCTAATTTCCTCAAAATACGTCTTTTTAAACCTTGTCTTATCAATTTTGCCGTCGATATACTTCATGCATGCTTCCTCATATACATTCAAGTAATCCTGCTGAGCATCCCTAAGAAGATTGTCCACTAGTTCCACCAAGCCCGGATTCTTTGCGATATCCGGATTAATTCTTGACATCAGCGTATTTTGTATTGCCGATGCCAAAAAGCGTCTTGCTTCACTAATCATTTCTCTAACCTGTATTTCCATATTCCCATTAGACAATCGCGTATTCTCAGCAGCCAAAGCTACATTCTGCGAAGAGATCCTATTCGCCTCCAAGCTCGCCTTATTTGCTTTCGCACTTGCTTTGCAGGAAAAAACAACAGCCACTATTGAAATGATGATTGGTACAATAATTCCAATTATTTGAAGCGCAAACATTTAAACCTCCAGGTATTTTTTTGCTTTCTCAAGCGCCTTTAAAATTTCAGAATTGTTCGTACATCTTAAAACGAACATTCTTTCATTACACTTTCCATAATCTGGAAGCGACCTTGACAATTGTCGTTCAAAATCTTCTCTAAAGAAAATATTTTCTAAGTCATTAACAACCTCAAGCTTTCGCGAATTCTCAAATTCGTTCAAAATCTTATTCAATTCATCTTCTTTATCAGCGGCTTTTTTCAGCCTATATACATAAGAAGCTTTTCTTTCTTCATATAGAGACATATTCTATCTACTCCATTTTTTCATATAAATTTACCTTATTTTACAAACAAAATATCAATCAAATTCTTTTTTTTCTCGCACAAATTTCTTATTCAACACAAACAAACATCGGCCCAACCTATTTGGCACACAAACAAACTGAAATAAGGACCGAGCATCCACCAAGCCTCAAAAGAACCATAATCGCACATATTTCAAGAGACAAACCGGAGGTTGCCGTCTAGAAACAATAGCCTACACCATTCACCGCATCCAAATGATATATATTTATAGGCAGCAAGATCCCTTTTACAAAAAGAGGCATATATGGGCTTAAAAGTTCGTAAACAAGATTCCACCTCTCAGGCGAGCCGTATTTTTACAGACCGTGAGGAGCCCCGTAAATCATTTTGGAAAAAATATGACGAATTCAAAACCATCATGCATGATGACGACGTAAGAGTTCTCGCGTACTACGGCATCGGCGGAATAGGAAAAAGTTCCCTGCTAAAAAAACTGATATCCGAAATGGATGAAAAAAAAGAAGAAGGTTCAATCAGCAAATCATCACATGTTTATTTCGATTTCAATATCAGTCAAGAATGCCGGTCTATACTAGAAAGTATTCGCAAAAAACTCGTTTGCGATTACAACTTTGATTTTCCGCTTTTTGATATAGGCTGTTATGCATACGCACAGAAGATTGGGGTTGATACAAACAAGCCTACAACAAAAACTTTTATTGAGCGTAGTCGAACACTCGATTTCTTGTTTGATCTAGCAAAAGAGCTCCCTCTCGTAGGGTTTGCCGCAAAAATCATAAAATTGGCAGACAAGGGATTCGCCGCATGCAAAGACCTCATTCAAGAAAACAAGGATGTCGTAGAAAAAATCGAGAACAAGTCCTCCGAAGAACTGTACGATTATCTACCCTGTTTATTTGCAAAGGACCTGGCATACAACGTAAAAAACAACAAAGAACCATTAGTGATATTTCTTGACACATACGAACAACTTGTAAATGAAATGGCCCCTATCGGCGAACCCTTAAACAAAGATCTTTGGCTAAGAGATGAGAAAAATGGCTTAATTGTAAATACTCCAAACGTTCTATGGGTCATCGCGGGCAGAGAAAAACTAAAATGGCAACAATTTACCGATTGGGGAGAATCTTTGGAACAGCACATCCTTGGGAGTTTGTCAAAGCAGGATGCAGCAACCTTCTTGAAAAGTTCAGGGATTAACGATGAAATGTTTATTGAAGGAATTTATAATTTAACTCAAGGAACACCCGTATATCTGGACTTGTGTGTAGATCGGTATAATTCAATTCTTGAGAAAGGCGAAAAACCAAAAATTGAACATTTCGGACAAAACATATACACCTTGATAGAACGATTCGCCCGATACATGGACGATTCCAAAAAAGACATTGTCTACATTCTGGCTTGCTTAAAAAATTGGACCGACGAAATGGTCCTAGAAATCGGGCCAAGGATTATCCCCAACTTCAGTTCAACCACTTATGAAAAAGTTAAGGGATTCTCGTTCGTCATTCAATCAGATAAATCAAGTTACAACTTACACCAAACCGTTGGCGATTCGCTCTATAAAAATTGCACCGAAATTATCCAGCAAAGAACATGCCTTGAGGCCATTGAGTATTGCACAAACAAACTCAACAACACAAACGTTTTTTCCAACGATTTTGATTACTATACCGGCTGGCTTTTAAAATATGCAATCAGCTATTACAAAGAGGATGACGCACTCCGTATTTTTTACATCGACAACATACGTGTTTATCTAAAGAAATTAAGCGATGTCTATCGTTTCAATTCCATTGATGACTTGTTTACGCCATTTTGGGACAGAGCTTCCCAAAATCCAGAAAGTAGACTATTTGCTCTTGCGCAAAAAGACTATTCCATTTGGCTTCAGAGCAAAGGCAAATACCAACAAGCTTTAGATTTAGCAAAGAGATCATACGATTCATACCTAAAATTACTTGGTCCAAATGATGCGGCAACTCTAAGAGCACAACGAGAATATGCTGCAGGATTGCATAATACTGGTGCTTACAAAGAAGCCTTAGAGATTAGGGCGGAAATTCTAAAGAGAAGAATTGTCATATTGGGTGAAAATAATTTAGAAACCATTGAATCGTATGTAGACATGAGTAAATCGTATGGGGAATTCGGTTTATACGAACAAAAAATGGAGTGTGCAAAAAAAATTTTCAACCTACGAAAGCAATTACTCGCCCCCAATGATCCCAAATTTTTACTAGCCAAAAACAATTTTTCCAAATGCTACAGATTGTTAGGACAAAATGATAAAGCCCACGAAATAAGTCTTCCTTTAATAAAAGAAGCTGAAGAAATACTAGGGAAAGAACACGAAATAACATTAGACATTATTGCAGAACACACATCAATCCTTGCAACCCTAGGTCGATATGAAGAAGTTCTTTCTCTTCGAAAAACAATTCTCGAAAGAAGAATGCATTCTCTTGGAGAAAATCATCCGAAAACTATCGCAGCATTAAAAAGTCTAGCCAGCGCATATGACAACATGGGGCACTATGCAGACGCCTTGCCTCTACGCCAAAGCCGATTAAAAAAATGTCGTACCTTATATGGAGAATTACATCCTAAGACATTGAAGGCTTCTTGGGGTTTAGCATATAATCTTGAGAAACTTGGACGATATCAGGAAGCACTCAACCTACGCAAAGAAATTTACGAAAAATACAAACAAACCCAGGGGGAAGACTTTCCCGACACTATTGACGCCTATGCAAACATAGCTATCAACTACAAAAATCTCGGATTATACGACAAGGCTCTTGAAATAAGGAAAAATGTCTTCGAGAAAAGAAAGGTTCTACTTGGTGATGAGCATCCTGATACAATAACAGCACAAACAAGCCTAGCCAGCGCATACGACGACATGGGTCATTATGCAGACGCGTTGCCCTTACGTCAAAGCCGGTTAGAAAAATGTCGTTCTCTGTATGGCGAACTACATCCTAAAACTCTAAAGGCCCTTTGGGGGATAGCATCTAATCTCGAGGATCTTGGACAATATCCAGAAGCTCTTACTCTACGCAAAGAAATCTACGAAAAATACAAACAAACCCAAGGGGAAGACTTTCCCGACACTATTGACGCCTATGCAAACATAGCCAGAAACTACAAGAATCTCGGACTATTCGACAAGGCTCTTGAAATAAGGAAAGCAGTCTTCGAAAAAAACTACTTGGAGATAAGCACCCCGACACTATTGACGCAATGAAATGTTTAGCTATTCTATACGAGAACTTCAATCATTTTGACGAAGCCATTTTCTGGAAAAAGAACCGTTTAGAATTGTATAGACAAAGCCCAAATAAAAACGATTTAAAAACTGTCATTGCACTAAATTCCATTGCCTGGTCTTACTTTCTAAAAGGTGATTCACAAGAAGGGCTTGTTTACGCCAAAGAAATGAAAGACAAAATTGAGAATAATCCAAACATTGGAAAAAAAGATTCAATCGATTATCTAGACACTCTAGCCTTGCTATACGCAACAACAAACCAACTAGACAAAGCCTATGAACTGGCAAAGAATTTGCTTAACGATACAGAGTTACTTTATGGAACTAATCAAAAGTTCCTAGCAAGCAGATATTATGCATTAGCATTTGTGTTAAACAAAATGAATAGAAAAAGCGAGGCGCTTCCCCTCGCCCAAAAGGCATATGACACAAGGATGCAATATCTAGGCGCATTTAATGAAGCTACAAAACGAGCAGAGACCCTTTTGAAGGAACTTCAATCCTAGTTTTCTAGATTAAAAGTTCCCAAGAATCTTCACTGCAACTTTGTGGAGCACGCAAGCCCCACGGTCCCTTGCCGTATTTTTGGAATAGTTTAAACTCTAATTCCTTACACTTACTTACTGGGCAGCATTGCCATGAAACCATTATAGAATCACGATTACTCGGAGAAACGGACCAATAATCCTTGTCTCTCGCCCTGTCATCGTAATTCAGAGAGTAATACTGCTGAAAGCGCCAATGTATTCCCTGCCCATAAGCGGCACGGCCACATTTCATGACCTTTCCATTAAGGAACAGAATATAAACTCCCGGAGTACTTTCGGCAATTTCCAGGGCTTCAGACAAACGGACACGCTCACGATACTGAAATTCCCGAGCCCGTTGGTTTAGGCCAGATCTATCCCGTTCCAATTCTGCATCGGAACGGCGCTTCTTGGTTTGGCCGGCACTTTGTTTTGCCTTACGCTCATATTCAGCTCTAAGTTTTTCGCTTCTTTCTGCGGCACGCTCCATTTGATTGCGGAAGGAGCTTCCGTCAGAATGCTCATATTCCTTAGCTTCCTTGCCCCACATTTTTCGCGTGGCATTGAAGCTCGCCGATTTTGCACCATGAGCCAAATTAGCCAACGGCTCACAACCAGAAGCAGCCCCCACTTCTTCAACCACTGTCGCAGCTAAGCCAGTAGCGGTCGTCACAACAGAAGCAGTCGCTTTAAGCGCAAATTTTCCTAAAGACTTGAAGATGCCCATAAACAACTCCTTGTTTTAATTGTCGTTTATAAAAATAAACAAAAAAAAATGCAAGAAGCATTTATTTACAGAAATAAATATATAATAGGCTAAAAAAGGGGGTTATTCAATTCCGTTCTGCAAGAATAAATTCCACAATCTATTTTTTTTTGGTTTTGTAAAACAAGCTTCCCACAAGCGATACGGCAAGCACCACGATCATCGCGGTTAGCCCCATATCGGCAAGGTTCTTGTATTCGCCAACGTGTCCCGATTCAATCAGCATGATGATGATCAGCGCAATCGCAGCGGCGGTCGCTCCCATGCGTTCGAACATGCGGATTTTTTCTTCGATCGTGAAAGGTTTCTTGAACGGTCCATTAGTAAAGGGCATTGACGTCACCTCCCAAGCATATCCACACGATAAGTCCCGCCATCACAAGAACGCTGATGGCGACATTCGCCAAGAAAAAGTCGCGGTTCATGGCATCGAGGTCGTCGGATTTACGGAATAGATGGATATAGAGGATAGCGGCAGTCATGAGCCCCGTCACGCCCCACCAAGGGATTCCCATTCCCCAAAACATGCCGAAAGCCACGCATAGCGCAAGCATCGCGACATGGCTCCAAAACGCAATCTGCAAGGCGCGCTTACGACCAAAGCGGGCTGGCACCGAATGTAGCCCCATCGCGCGGTCGATTTCTTCATCCTGCGTTGCGTAAATAATGTCAAATCCGCCCATCCAGAGCATTAGAATCACAAGCAGAAAAATCGGGAAAACGGCAAACTCGCCGCGAATGGCAATCCAGGCCCCGAGCGGACTCATGCCGATGGAAAAGCCCAGGAACCAGTGGCAGAGCCAGCTGAACCGTTTCCAGTACGAATAGGAAAGCAGCAAGAGCCACACCGGCAACGCGAGCAGGCCCGCAAGCGGTTGCAAAAGGGCCGCGAACAAAACGAACAGCACCCCGTTTACGGCAAGGAAAGCCACCACGGATTTCTTGCTCAGGCGCCCTGCCGGCAAGTGGCGTTTCGCCGTACGCGGATTCTTGGCATCGATATCGGCATCGGCAATGCGGTTGAAACTCATCGCGCTGTTGCGGGCCGTCACCATGCACCCCACAATCAACAAGACAATCCGCAAAGTCTCCGCGACACTCATTCCGCGAAAACCGTTTGCCGCCACCCACATGGAACCCACCGCAAAGGGCATCGCAAAAAGCGAATGGCTAAAACGCACCATGTGCCCGAATTCTAGAATCTTTTTCAACATATCTGAATCATCTGTCATTCTCGACCGAAGGGGAGAATCCAGCGCTGGATCCCGTCGCTACGCTCCAGGATGACTTTTTTTCATTTCTACTTTTTCTTCCCTTTTGCCTTCGTCTTCTTGACAGAACTCTCTATCTTGATTCCCTTCCAGGGTTTCACAATTTCGGCCCCCCCCGCAAGCGCCCCCAGATGCATCAGGATTTTTGCAACCACGGTATCCACCGCATCCTCAATCGTCTTCGGGCGATCGTAAAAATGCGGCGAGGCAGGAATCACGATTCCCCCCTGGCGAGTCAGGCGAGTCATGTTGTCCAGGTGAATCAGGTTGTAGGGCATCTCGCGCGGCACCACAATCAGCGGACGACGTTCCTTGAGGCAGACATCCGCCGCACGGATCAGCAGGTTGTCGGCCGTTCCAGCCGTAATGCGCCCGATTGTTCCCATGGAACACGGCACCACGGCCATTCCCGCATAGTCGGCACTACCGCTTGCACACTCCGCAAAAAAATTCTTCACGTCGGGCAATTCGTCTACATAGTCAAACAGGGCGTCCTGTTCCTCGTAAGCAACCACGCCCCTGCCCGGAGGCGTCACCAGGGCGGTCACATGATGCCCCAAACGTTTTAAATGCATTGCTGTCCGAGTCGCATAAATGGCGCCACTCGCACCCGTCACCCCCAAAATGAACCTCATGTTCGTCTCCTCAGTAAAACGCGGTACGCAACCCCGAAAAAGCAAGGCTTCACATGCACCAGTTCAAAGCCGTTCGATTCCGCCAACTTGACAAAATCGGCAACCGGCAAGAAACGGAGCACCGAATTCACCAGGTATTCGTACGCCTCCCGCTTGCTAAAAAAAGCCCCCAGCACCGGAATAAAGAGCGGAGCCAGCCTCTTGTAGAAAAACTTGTTGAATGCGTTCCGGGGCGAAAAGAATTCGAGCACCTGCAGGTAACCTCCACCGCAAAGCACTCGCGCCGATTCTCGCAGGCCGCCCTCGGCATCGGGCAGATTGCGCATTCCAAATCCATTCAGCACCACATCAAACGACGCATCGCCAAAGGGCATCTTCATTGCATCCAGCTGCACCGGGATAGCCGTCATGGTCTTACCCGCGGCTCCCTTCAGCATTCCAAAAGAGAAATCGCCCAAGACAGCGACATCGGGCTTCCCGTTGAACTTTTCGAAAGTCACCGCAAAGTCGCCCGTGCCTCCGCAAAGGTCCAGCAGGCGTTTCCCCGGCTGCACACGTTTCAACTCACGGCAGCAACTGCGGCGCCACAAGATATCCTGAAAGCAACTCAACGTATGATTCAGAAAGTCATAGCGGTTGGCAATCTCGTCGAACATCTTGCGCACGGGGCTTTTCATGGCGCCAAATATAGAAAAAAGGCGCCCGGGCTCCAATGCCACAAGCACCTTTCCAAAAACTTATGGAGCTCTATTAGTTGAACGTTGCCGTTACAGAAACACCTTCAGCAACCGTTACAATGCACTTTTCCGGAGCACCAGACACAGGTTCGCAACCCGCCCAGCCACCAAATACGGCACCGGCATCCTGCACAGCCATCAATTCCACCGTATTTCCAGCAAAGAGCTTGCCCTTATAACTTCCGTTCGGAAGGCTTGCGCCATCCATAAGGATAGAACCCTTGCCATTTGCAGAAATGTTGACAGAAACAAGGTTGCTCACGCCAAATTCGCTCTGGATTTCAGTAAGGAACTCGGAATCACGGCTTTTTGCCCAAGAGGTAAGCCTTTCACCATACGGATCAAACTCGCCATACGACATTCTCCGATCCTTATAAGCCTCCACCTTCATATCCCTTGCAACATCATCCGCATTGAGCATGCCAGCAAGGAACGCTCTTTGCTTCTCAATATTCGAGGCATTCAGGTAAGAGTCAAGCATCACGGCGGCATTGTTGAGGAACAGGCTCTTGAACTTGGGACTCTTGATCAAGCGAGTAAAAAGGACATGGAAGCAATGTTCCTTACCATCCTTAAACGCCTTTTCATTACTCGTGTAGCAATTACCGGAAGTACGCCCACCTTGCTTAACCCAATCAAACATATTCATAGACGAGCTAAATCCGGCCACAGCCCAATCCGACTTCCAGTTAAAACCATGGTCAAGGTCATAGATCATGAACTTCCAAAGCGGCGATTCCGGAGCCTTCCAGACACGCACGTTGTTGTTCGGCCAGTCGCCGTTATGAGCATACATTTCGGCAAGCATGTAGCGAGCAAAGTTACCCATATCCATCTGCGATGCCATATAGGCGTACGCTTCGTCATTTGTACTAAAATCATTTGCTGCGGCAAATTCCAGCATGGCAACATATTCGTCAATAGAACCGTTGCTCGCCTCAATTTCTTTACCCAGGTGCTTAATGAACGTAACCGAAGAGGCATCGATTCCGTAATTCGTTTCTACAAAGTTCTTGTTGAAACGTTCGCGCATATCGTGAATACCGTAGTAGGTTCCGTTGTAGAACACCACCACCTGACGGCTACGCTGGTAATCCACACCGCTTCCTTCAAGAATGGCGCCACCCACGGCATCAGTAAAATAGTCGCTCACAAAGCGGTTACCATTGTTGCGAAGGTTAAAGCCCTTGTACTTGTCATTCACACCCTTGCGGGTTTCGAACAAAGGATAATGCAACCAGGTTCCGCCATACTCCTCGCGCATCACGACGGCAAGAGACTTCTTGCGTTCCATACGGCTCCAGCCACCCATCAAGGAAATACCAGCCTCGGCTTCCCAGGCCTTGTCCGTACTCTTGGAACCGTTTTCAAAATATTCCACATGGGCAGCCATTTCGCCCGAGTCGTTCGGATAAGATTCATTCGGAGCGTACATCTGGTCATGATCCATATCAGGTACACCACCATTCGTCTTCTTATAATACTTCACAAAGAAGCTCGGGTCCACGGTCACTGCCACCACAGGCATATTCACCGTCTCGCCGATAAAGTACGTATTCGTCACCACATCCTTGGTCAAGAGGCCCTGCTTGAACGCGGCACAACGCAAAACCATCGTATGGTCAATAACCAGTTCGCTATTGAACTCGGGAGAGCTTTCGGTCGGAGCGGATCCATCCTGGGTGCAGCGCACCTTCATTCCTTCCGGAAGGTCAGTCGGGGCATTCAAGACTACCTTGTCATTGTAGAAACCGCCCTGGTTTCCGCTAAAGTTAAACTTGGGGGCAACGCCTTCGTATGCCGTACTTGCCGTATTCGGCTGCTCCGGAGTCGGCTTTTCAAAGTACTTCCACTCGCCGCCATCCACAATGCCCCAGCTCATTCCCGAACCGATTTCCGGGTAATGAATCGAATCACGGATTCCATAAGACCTGTCGATCAAGTAAACGGAGCCACCGTCCTTATTCAGTTTCCAATTGGTGTGCGGGCGATTATGCAGCGAGGCATCACCAGAATTACCTTCAATGACCGCCACATTGTTCTTATCGCAGAACACGACTACAAACGCTTTAGCGGCTATTGGGATATCGCCAAAGACCCACTTGCGCGGTTTTTCCAGATTTTCGACAAGAGAATAGCCCTTCAAGTTCGCGGACGAGTCACCGGCATTGTAAATTTCAATCCAACCCGGATCGTCACCATTTTCATCAAGCCAGTCGAGATTCACCGGCGAAATTTCGGTAATGACCAAGGCGGAATTTCCAACCCAGGTAAGCGTCGTATCGGCAGGAACATAAACCGTATCGACCTTGTACACCGTATCGCCAGTCTCGGGGTCAATGTGTCTGACCGTGTCAAGCGTCGGTTCGAGGGTATCCACCCTTACGACCGTGTTGCCAGCCGAATCGGTTTCATATATGGTGTCGACCCTGACATCAGGCAAATCCGGCTCATCGGAACCCTTGGAAGAAGAATCGTCGGAGCAGGCAATTAAACCGGCGAAAACCAAACTCAGGCATGCCATCAGGGCAAAGCCGTTTTTCATGTTGAATATGTACACACTGCCACCTATAAAAACGTTTCCCAGAAATTCCCGATTTCCAGGGTCATATTCTTTAACACCCGATAGGTAAATTTAGAAGATTATTAAAAAAAAAGGGAAAAAAAACAGTAATATTCTATTTACCCTTGACAAGCGTCACACGATGTGCTATATTTGGCCTACCAAGTCGGCGCTGTAGCTCAGTTGGTAGAGCAGCGGACTGAAAATCCGCGTGTCGTCAGTTCAATTCTGACCGGTGCCACGAAAAGAGACCTTGATTTTCAAGGTCTTTTTTTATTTTCCCTCCTAAAAAAGGAAAAGACCCCGATTCAATCGGGGTCCAACCATTTTAAGCATTATCGGCGGTAGAGACCGTAAATTTCGTCCCAGTGGTCTATGAGGACATCCACGAGTTCCGGCTGGAACTGTCCACCGCGCTGTTTCAGGAATTCTTCCTTGACTTTTTCTTCGGGCCAGGGTTCCTTGTAGCAACGGGGACTCGACAGGGCGTCCAGAACGTCCGCAACCGAACAGATGCGCCCTGCCAGGGGAATCGCCTCGCCTGCAAGCCCGAACGGATAGCCCTTACCATCCCAGCGTTCATGGTGCGAACGGGCGATGGAGGCCGCAAAGCGAAGCAGCTTGCGCTTGGAATTGCAAAGCATGTTGTAGCCGATTTCGGAATGCGACTTCATGACGGCGTACTCTTCGTCGGTAAAGCGACCCGGCTTGTTCAGAATCGCATCGGGAATGCCCACCTTGCCAAGGTCATGCATCGGAGCCGCAAGACGGATACGGTCCACTTCCTCGTCGGGCATCTTGAGGAACTTCGCCAGCATGTAGGAAATTTCGGCAACGCGCTGGATATGGTCGCCCGTTTCCTGGCTACGGTACTCGGAAACTTCACCCAAGATATGAATGATTTCACGCTGGGTCGCTTCCAGTTCCGAGTTCAGCATCGCCGATTCCACAGTCTTTGCAGAATACACAGCCGTAAGAGCCAGGCGTTCCAGGTCCTGCGTCGAAAATACGGCAGACTCGCCCTTCTTGTTGATTGCCTGGAACACACCCATCACGCGGCCCATGGAATTCAGCAGGGGCACCGTCATCACGGATGTCGTGCGGTAAAGCGTCTTTTCGTCGCTACGGCGATCGAACCTCGGGTCCTTGTAGGCATCCTCGATCAACAGGGGCTCGGCAGTCTTTACGGAATAACCGACAAAGCCGGCATCTCGCGGAATGCGAAGCTCGCTCACCCCGTGGGCAACCTTGGTCCACAGTTCGCCGCTATCTTCGTCAATCAGCCAAAGGGAGCAACGGTCCGCAGAAACAATGGCACGCCCCAAGTCAGCCATCAGGACCAGCAAGTTGTCCATCTTACGTTCTGCCGCAATTTTCGGCATGTAAGAGAACAACAAATCCAGAATTTTTTGCGATTCAACCGCTTGTCTTTGCTCTATCTCCGTCATACAATGTAAAATTTAGCTAAACTTAGCCGTTTTTCCAACTCCGCTTGGCCGAATCCCCCTAAATTTTTCTATCCTTGGGAAACCCTGGAGGAATAGGCTAATTGGTAAGTCAGCGGTCTTGAAAACCGCCGCCGTAAGGCTTGGGGGTTCGAGTCCCTCTTCCTCCGCTAAAAAAGACCCCGCAGGGGTCTTTTTTAATTATCATAAGTTCCACTCCATCCGGCAATCGGCCACATAATCCGCAGTCACCGAGGCCGGTTCGTCATAAATCAGCGTACAGACCTTGATCGGCAACGGGAAATCATGCCCAAAGGCCGCAATACACGCCGACGTCGTCGCACCCGTCGTAAAGACATCGTCCACCACGACAACCGTTCCCCGGACAGGCAACTCTTTGGGCAAAGCGCATTCGAAAGCATCCGACACGTTCCGCTCACGAGCCTCCTTCGAAAGTTTAGTCTGCGATACAACGAACGTCTTTCGCCTAAGCCAACGACACACCCGGCCGCCAACCACCACCGCAAGCGCAGATGCAATCTTTTCCGCCTGATTGTAGCCGCGTTCCCGAAGCCTCGCCCTATGAAGCGGAACAGGAACAAAATACAGTGGCTTGGGAAACATCGAAAGTTCCTCGCCAATAAAGCCCCCACGCACCGCCGATGAATGACGCACCAGGTAAGTCGCCATTCCGGGAATGCCCCCGTACTTGAGCGCATGCACCAGGCGTCGCGTCAGCGGACGCATCGGAAAGAGGCTGTAGGCATCTCCACCCGGCGACACCCCCGCCTTCGATTCACGTTCCAGTTCCTTTATGCAATCCGGACAAAGCCACGGATCAAGGCGTTCTGCGACACCCCCGCACCCCAGACACTCCGTCCCAAATACAAAACGCCCGACATTTTCGAACCAACGCATATAGACTCCTCGGGACACACCAACACGGCGAAGCGTCCCTCTTCTATATACGCTCTTTTCTGAAAAATTAGGAAAAATGTTTCTAGTAGCTGCACCGACAGTGCACTATCTTCTTCTCGCCTGATACCTTAGGCAAAGCAAAAATCCCACCAGAACCATGCACGTCAGCGCAAAGGAGCCACCGTACGAAAGGAACGGCAGGGGAAGTCCCGTCACGGGCATAAGCCCAATCGTCATCGCGATATTCACCACAATGTGGAACAGGAAAATCGTCGACGCCCCCATCACCATCAGGGTCACAAACGGATCGGACGACTGCTTGCAAATGGATGTCGCACGCCAAAGGAACAGCGCATACAGCACAAGCACAATGGCGCACCCCATAAAGCCGAACTGTTCACCAAGCACGCTAAAGATAAAGTCCGTATGTTCCTCGGGCAAAAACGCCAAATTCGTCTGCGTTCCGTTTCCAAAGCCCTTTCCCGTAAGGCCACCCGAGCCGATAGCCGTAAGCGACTGCAACACCTGGTAACCGTCGCCCAGCGGATCGCTCATCGGATCGAGGAATGTGTTCACGCGTTTCTGCTGATGCGGTTCCAACATATTCCACGCCATGCTGCTCGCGTACCCCGCAAGGATATTCGCCATCAAGAAAATGCCGGTAAGGATTTTCGGGAGCCTGCGACGGACCAAGGCAAACACGACCGCACAAATCAAAAGCCCCCAAAGAATCTCGAAGAACATTTCCTGGGAATGCGAGAACAGCACCGAAAGCAGCGGGCTTACCAAAAGGAACATATCCGTAAGCGTAAGCCCCGCGAAAAAGAAACCGACCATCGTCACCGCAATGAACACGAGCGCCGTACTCAGGTCGGGCTGCTTGAGCACCAGGCCAAAAGGGACAATGAACAGGAAAAACGGCACCACGAAAGTCTTCACCTTATAGAGACTCACGGGATGCCTCGAAAGCCAGTAAGAAATGGTCAGCAGGTACGCAATCTTTGCAAATTCCGAAGGCTGCAACTTGAACACGCCAAGGTCTATCCAGCGTCCAGCACCCTTCACCACGTCGCCGGCAAAGAACAGAACGACGCAAAGCAATATGAGCGCAACCACATACAAAGGAACAGCGGCACGTTTCAGCCAGTCAATGCGCACAAAGACAAGCAGCCCGGCAAGGACCATGCCAAATAGGAAATAGAAAATCTGCTTGAACCAGAAAGTATCGATCAACGAGACATCTTCGTTCACCGTCGCCGAATACACGAGCGAAACGCCACAGCTCATCAGGGCGAGCGCAAGCACAATGAACAGCCAGTCGAATTTCAGGGACTGGTCCAGGAATCTTCCGGACTTCACTTTTCGCCCTCCTCATCCATCGCCTTATTTTCGAAGTAGGCCGTCATCACCTTTTTCGCAATCGGTCCGGACACGGCGCCACCGCCACCGGCCGCTTCCATAATCACGGCAACGGCAATTTCAGGATCGTACAGCGGAGCGACCGCGGCATACCACGCATGGGTCTTTTCGCCCTTTTTCCATTCACCGGAGCCCGTCTTTGCACCGACGCGAATTCCGGGAATGGCGCCACGCTTACCGGTTCCACCCGGATGGTTCACCACGGAATCCATCGCCGCAAGGAGAATGCGGTGCGTATATTCCTTCATGTTGCCCGGTCGCACAATTTCGGGTTCATAGCGGCGCACCACGTTTCCCTGGCTGTCACGCAGCTCCTTCATGAAATGCGGCCTGTAAACGCCTTTTCCCGTCGCAAGGGAACCAATCAGGGTCGCCTGCTGTAACGGCGTCACGATCTGTCCCTGTCCAATCGAGAGGTTCAGAATCAGGCCACGCGCCCAGCGCCACCCCAGGCGCTTGTTTCTCTGGTTAAACGAAGCCGAATCAGGGAGCCACCCCGCCTTTTCGCCAGGGATATCGATTCCAAGAGGCTTTTCGCCCAGACCGAAACGGCGTCCGAACTCGTTGATGCGGGCCATGTCGATATCGAGCCCCGCCTGGTAAAAGAACACGTCGCAAGAAAGTCGAATCGCGTTCACCACGTTCAGGTTTCCATGCGTTCCCCAGCATTTCTGGTAACGCGCACCGTACTGGTAGCCGCCCGTACAAGGCTTCGGATAGAACTTGTTCTCGGTAAGGATTCCGTTTTCCAACCCCGCACCCGCCGTCACAAGCTTAAAGACCGAAGCCGGAGGGTACGTCCCCGAAATCGCTCGGTTCGTAAGCGGTCTCATCGAATCGAGCGCCACGTGCGCCCAGCCCTTGTTGCGTTCACGCTTTTTCAGCGAGAATATGTTCGGGTCCAGTCGCGGCGAAGAAACCATCGCAAGAATTTCACCGTTTCTCGGGTCAATCGCCACCAGCGCCCCCCTCGCCGAATCAGGAATAGCCTCTTCGGCCACCTTCTGCAAGCGAAGATCTATGGTCGAAACAAGCCGAAGCCCCGGAACGGAAGCCGTTCCCTCGACACCCTCGACCGTCCCCAGTTCGCGTCCGGAGGCGTTCACTTCCACAAGCTTCATCCCGTTCTTTCCACGGAATTCCTTGTCGTAGAACTGTTCCAGCCCCTTCTGGCCAATACGGTCGCCTTGCGAGTAATCCTTATATTCAGGCAGCTTCAGCTGTTCTTCCGAAATTTCACTCGTATAACCCAGCGCATGCGAGGCGAGCGTTCCATACGGGTAATCGCGCCTCGATTCAATGACCGTCACCACGCCCGGCAATTCTTCGGAATGTTCCTCGATCACCGCCACCTGTTCCGCCGAGGCATCTTCCAGCAAGCGGATAGGACGGTTCTTTATCCAGCGCGAACGCTGAAACGCCGTATCCAGGGAAAGGGAATCAAAGAGCCTTTCTCCCGAGGTATCGCGAATTCCAAGCAACCTGTTGAACAGCGTGTCGCGCTCCGCCTTTTTCCGCGGCATATTCATCGACATCAGCGCAATCTGGTAAGAGGGCCTATTGCGAACCAGCACCTCGCCGTTGCGGTCGTAAATGTAGCCGCGTTCGGCCACCAGCACCACCTTGCGGATGCGGTTATTTTCGGAACGCTGCAGGTTCTCGTCGTAATGAGTATACTGGAGCGAAAACAGGCGCATCAAAAGGATTGCAAACAAGATAACAATCCCCGCCATGTAGATCAGGATATTCCAGTTCCTGTTCTGCAGAGCCTCGTTTTCGTTCATCGACTTATGCATGCTTCTTCTTTTTCTTTCCCAGATCCAGATAGAAGAAAATACCGCCGACAAGCATCGTGTAGATGCATTCGGGCAGGGACTTCGTCAAGAAAAGGTTCGTCACGACATCCTTGGAAAGCCCGGTAATGAGATAATAAATCATATCGCACACAAAAAAGCCGACACCAAGAACACCCACCTTCGCAGGCAAATTCAAGGTCAAGAATCGTTCTTCCAGTTGTCCCACCGCGAATCCAAGCACCGTCATCGAAATGGTGTTTGCACCGATCCATTCCACAGGAGCATACACATCCTGCGTAAAGCCCGCCCAGAATCCCCAGAAACAGCCCGCCGCAGGGCCGAGTCGAATCGCCACCGCCACAATGAAAACAACGACCAGATCAGGCCCCACATCCATGAACCGGAGCCAGTCCACCACCGTCGCCTGCAAGGCGAACACGATCACAAATAAAACAAATACCTTGAGCCACCGCAAGTTATTCATCGAGCAGCTCCTTTACTATCCAGTCTGGATCCTTTTCCATGACGAACACTTCTTCCAGGCTCGAAAATTCCTGGAACGGATCAACATCCATCTGGCGCATGACATCGAGGTCGGACTTGCGGACCTCCATTACCGTCCCCAGGGGAATGCCCTTCGGGAAAATGCCGCCCAGGCCAGAAGTCACCAGAGTATCGCCCACCCGGATTCCCGCATGCGCAGGAATCATCGCCGTAAGGCTATGACCATCCTTAGATTCCAGGAATCCCACCACACGCGTCCTGCGATCCATTACAGACAACTTAAGGTTTGGATCCACCAGCAGCTGTACGCGCGAATGATTCACCGAGGCCTTCGAAATCTTTCCGACCAGACCGTTCATCGAAAACACGGGCATGTTTTCCTTCACGCCATGTTCCGTACCGCGGTTAATCACCATCGTCGTAAGGAAACGCCCCGGATTGTGGCCCACCACACGGGCTGTCACAATCGGGTAATCCCACTTGTCATCAAACCGAACTAGCGTATGCAGTCGGGCGAGTTCCAAGAGCCCTTCGCGGGCATGATAGGTTTCAAGCCTCAAGCGGGCATTCTCTTCTTTCAGCTGTTCGTTTTCCTGAACAATAGACTTGTAATGCCCTACCGCAGAAACAATCCGCTGCGCCGGGAAATACAGAGTCGAAAGCGCCGTCGAGACAACGCTTTCCCGCACGGGAACCGGAGCCTGCCGCATCAAAAGCCCAAGCACCAAGAAAAAGACAAAGGCAACGATTCCGTGCCTTTGCGAAAACAATTCGACTATAAAGCGAAACGCCCTAAGCATCGATTTCTGTCAAACTAGGTAGAAGATGCCACCAGGACCGGACGGTACTTGTCCAGGTCTTCCAGAACGCGGGCAGCACCCTTGCACACGCAAGTCAGGGCGTCGTCGATCACGTTGACAGACAGTCCCGTTTCCTTACGGATGCGTTCGTCAAAGCCGCGCAGCTGAGAACCACCACCCGTCATGATAATGCCCTTGTCGTAAATATCGGCAGAAAGTTCAGGAGGCGTAATGCTCAGGGCCTGCTTCACCGCTTCGATAATGGCCGTCACCGGTTCGTTCAGGGCTTCGCGGATTTCGGAGCTATTGATCGTCATGGTGCGGGGCATACCGGCAATAAAGTCGTGACCCTTGACTTCCATCGTCAGTTCTTCTTCAAGGGGGCTAGCAGAGCCGATCTGGATCTTGATCTGTTCGGCAGTGCCCTCACCAACGCAGAGGTTGTACATGGTGCGCAGGTAACGGACAATGGCTTCGTCCATTTCGTCACCGCCCACGCGCACGGACGCGTTACACACGGTTCCGTTCAAGGCAATCACGGCAATGTCGGAGGTACCACCGCCAATGTCCACGATCATGTTGCCCACGGGGTCTTCTACGGGGATGCCCATACCGATAGCAGCAGCCATCGGTTCGTGCACCAGGTGAACTTCCTTTGCACCCGCCTGCTTTGCAGCATCAATCACGGCACGCTTTTCCACTTCGGTAATTCCCGAGGGAACACCCACCACCACACGGGGCTTCACCATCCACAGCGGGTACTTCTGCACACGCTTGATGAATGTCTGCAGCAACGTTTCCACCAGTTCGAAATCGGCAATCACGCCATCGCGCATCGGGCGCACCGCGCGGCTTTCGCCGGGAGTACGTCCAAGCATCTTCTTCGCTTCGAAACCGATAGCGGAAACACGGTTATTCTTGCTGTCCACCGCAATAACCGTAGGCTCGTTAATGACAATTCCCTGACCCGCCACATGAACAAGCGTATTCGCCGTGCCAAGGTCGATACCGATATCGCAAGAAAAGAGGCCGAACAAAATCCAATCCTTTTTTAAGATTTAACTTACGCTAGAAATATAGATTATTTCATTTCAGCGTGTCCGCGCCGAACTTCCATTCCTTCTTGTAACGGTCCCAACCGCGCGTACTCACGTCATAGCGGTACTTGCGTTTCTCGTGCATGGCGATGTCCTTATAGATAAAGAAATCCACCTCGGCATACGCAGCATAAATGCGGGCCTCGGCACCGTCGAACAACCTAAAGTCCTTCACGCGGTAATAAGGCGTATCGAGCAACACGTCCTTATCCTTGGAAGCCTTCATCGTCTCGGCGACCATAAACTTCAAATCGTCCTGCAAGTAGGAAGTTAATTTGTTTTCAATCCGTTCCGTCGGTTCGGAACAGCCAAGCAAGAATGCAGCAAAGAAAAGAGCAGTCAGCAGAAACTTCATATTGATAAAGTAGAAAGAAAAATAATGTTTCAGGTAACAGGTTTACTTCAACTAGAGATTGCTTCGTCCTTCCAGTCCTCGCAATGACATTTTCATTCCTCACCTCTCATTCTTGCCCCCTGTCCCCTGACGCCAGACTCCTGTCCCCTAATTAAAAAACGCCCCTCTTTCGAGAAGCGTCTTCACATTCAAGTTCAAGGTTCCAATTAGAACGAGTAGGTAGCATCGAGGCGAGAGAAGATGCGGCCTTCACCCTGGAACGGGTTACGGAACAGCAGGTCTTCAGCAACGGTCACGTCGATCTTCAGGCGTTCTTCGATGTTGATGCCGAAACCGAAACCGACGTGGTCTTCGTTGGAGCCGTCAGCCAGCGGATTGGTAGAGAAGAACGTACCGTCTTCCTTGCAGATGCCGTAGCGGCTATCCGTGTACTTGTTGTTGGAATTCACGTTGCAATCGGTGTAGAGGATCTTCTTCTGACCACCCACGCGGATCACGAACCAGTCCCACCAGATGTTACGTTCGATACCGAAGCTGATCTTTCCGCCCATATCGGTACGCTTGTCCCAATGCGGATCGTCTTCGTAACGGGAATCATAGACCCAAGCACCGCCATCCACGGACTTGTCGTAGAACCAGTCGTGAGCCTTCATCTGGTTCCAGATGAAGTCGAGACCGAGCCAGAAGAAACCGCGGTCCATGGCCACGTTGATACCCATACCGGCCTGGGCATGCTTGTCATCGACACCGGGAGCCTGAGCGAGCTTCATGCTGACCGCGGGTACCAGTTCGCCGTCAATGGCTTCCATGGTGAAGAATGCACGGGCCTTGGCGAGGAAGGTGAAATCACCGTCGTCAAAGAAGTTGTGGCGTTCCGGACCATACTGGATACGGGCAAGGCCGAAGGATGCTTCGTAAGAAGTACCGCTGCTCGTCTGGATGTTCAAGCCACCGTCAGCCTGCACGATAGATGCAAAGGCATCGTCGTTCGTCTGATAGGTACCGCTTTCATCGAGGTCGCCACCGTCCTGGTGAGCAATGTAGATATGCAAGCCCCAAGCGTCGCCGCTAGAGAACGTGCCGCCCAAGAAACCGTCGAAGTTCGTCACGGTCTCAGGAACCTTCGCATAGGAGTTGTTGCTCGTCTGCACATAGTCGGGCAAATACATGGCGAGGTCGTAATTGATTCGACCGAAGAGGCCACCAATCGTGAACTTCGGGTCGGGGTTGTTGTCATCGCCAAAGGAAATCGAAAAGATTCCACCGAAAGACGGATGCTGCGGGTCCTTGTTGCCACCGGCAGTCATATCGTTATCGGTATACGCACCGAAACCACCGATCAAGTAGTTGGAGTAAAGGTTCGCATTGGCCGGGTTGTCGAAAATGCTCACATCGTCCATGATGTAAGTCGTGTTCTTGCCCATGGATTCCACACGTGCAAAAGTTGCGAATGCGGAACCGACACCCAGGATACCGAAAGCGGTACCGACCGCAGCTGCAGTTCTTAAATTCATCAGATAAACTCCTCTTGGAAATTCTGTCTTAAAGTTAGCTTTATTAAATCAAAATCGCAACAAAAATTTAAATAAATTCGTCTTTTTTTGTACAAAAAGCGGCATACAAAAAAACCGGACTTGATAGTCCGGTCTTTTTTCAAGTTTTCCGAAAGATTATTCGGAGAAGGTGAACGGGATCGTAACAGTGGTGTTACCAGACTTCACCTTGCTGAACTTCCAGCGGCTCACAGCGGTCTTGACTTCACCGTCAAATTCGCCGTAACCGGTCGTAGAAGAAGCAATGGAGATGCTGATGATTTCGCCACCCGGAGCGATCGTGAACTTCAAGGTAACCTTACCCTGGAAGCCCGGTTTCTTCTTCAGGAACTTGTTGTAGATGTGGCGGAGACCCGGAGTACGCTGACGCACAACCTTCATGATGTCTGCAGCGGAACGAGATCCACCACCGGCACCCATGTCGATATCGCGTTCAGACGGAGTCCTGATGGAGCCCTTAGCCTTGGTAGCGATACCACCGCCACCGCCGCCGAGAAGACCAGCCAGGCCGTCACCGATACCACCGGAACCACCTTCGGCATAACCTTCGTTAAAGCCACCGTCAGCCTTACCGCGACGACCACCGAGAACGGTCTTACCCGTCGTCTGGAGGCCAGCCACGTCCTTCAGCACCTTGTCGATGTCCTTGGAGAACTTCTGGTTCTTCATGAGGTCGTAGGCACCTGCAGAGGCATTCTTGGTCTGAGCCGTCAAGAGCTTAAGCACACCACGAGTCTGGGGAGCGTTGGGCTGACCCTTACCACGCGGCTTGCCACCACCACCAGCCTTCTTACGAGGCTTCTTGGGTTCTTCCTTCTTCTTCTCTTCCTTCTTCTCTTCCTTCTTTTCATCGATGGTCATAGAAGCGGTCAAGTCGGCAGCGGCAGAGTCGTCGAACACGACTTCGTCCACCACCTGTTCGTACATGGAAGCCCAAAGGCAGATAGCCAAAGCAACGACTAAAGAGATACCGGCGATAGCACCCATCTTCTTGTCGGATTCCGGCATCAGGGACGCTACTAACGGATCTACTGCGGGAGTATTCTTTTTAGCCATAGTTATTCCTCCCCGCCGTTCTTCTGCATCACGGCGAATGCAATGTGCGTATAGCCAGAGAAGCCACAGGTGGCCATGACCTTATACATTGCATCGTAAGGGATGTTCTTGTCGATCTGCACAATGATGTTACCGGCTTCGTCAGCAGGAAGGCCCATCTTCAGGGCGTGTTCCTGTTCCGTTGCGCGGCGTTCCTTAAGAACGGAGTCCACCTTGGTCACAAGAAGATCTTCTTGCTTCAAGACGTCTTCGGTAGGAACGATCTTTGCATTATCGACCACAACGTAGTTGTTATCGACCACGACCGTAAGAGCCACTTCCTTCGGCTGCACCTTGGAGGTAGACACCGGAAGGATAAGGTTTTCGGCCTGGGTCAAAAGCTGACCTTCAGCGTCCAAGTTCTTGATCATGAACACCAGAATGATGGTCATCATGTCCATCATGGACGTCAAAGAGAAAGGTACGTCTTCGCTAAATTTACGAGTCTTTCTAGCCATGATTAACCTCCCAGCTTAGCAAGGTTGATCTTGCTGAAACCGGCTTCTTTAGCGCGGTCCATAAGTTGAATGATCTTGTCGAACTGGGTATCATCGTTAGCAACGATGATAATGTTATCCACGTCTTCGAGGTCAATGAACTGCGTATGGATCTGGATCAGGTCCTTAGCAATCAGATCGTAAGCAGACAGCGGGTAGATGACGTTCTTTGCAGCCACATCCGGTTTCAGCGTACGAGCCGAGTTCGGAGTGAGAGTTGCAAGCACAGCGCCTGCGCTCGGCTTCTTCAGCATCGGCGGCGGGGTAAGACCCATGGCGCCTTCGCCAGGAGCAGCGAGGAATGCGTTGTTGCCGTCCACGTATGCGCTATCCGGCACATTTTCGGACTGAGAAGAATACACGGCCCAAATCACGCGGCCCGGGTCTTCTTCGGATTCCTTGTTGATGGCCCAGAGTTCGATGGTCTCGATTTCATAAAGATACTTGTCTTTATCCATCTCGGATCCATCCTTGCACTTAGGACCATGACCGCTTTCCACGGCCGACTTCACATCTTCGGGCGCATGCGTAATGAGCTGCGCATCGGACTTGCAACGGAATGTCCACATTTCCTTGAAGTAGACATTCGGCTGGAAACCACCGCGGGCACCGATCACCAGGTAATCACCAGTGATAGCGAGCGAGAGGTTCAGAGCCTGCTGGTCCGGTTCCGGAGGCGTATCGTTGTCCATGTTCATCATGCTGCGTTCCGGCATGTTGATTTCAACGATAGCAAGCTTGGAGAAGGCGGTCATAGACAACAGCATAGGAATCAGGATAGTGAACAAGCCCATCGCCGGCAACAGGTCCGGTTCTTCAGGCTTGGCTGGTTTCTTAAGTTGTCTTGCCATGTTTTTATAACTCCGTTAAAATTATCTCTCTATCTTCGATTAAGCGAGGGAGTTGATAATCTTGAGGCCCTTTTCTTCCATTTCCTGGATGAGGCGTTCGGAGTTCATGTTGAGGAGACCCACGATGACCAGAAGAGGCACAGCGGAGAGAAGGCCGAGGAGCGTGGTACCCATAGCGATAGCGATACCGTCGGAAAGAGCCTTGGCACGTTCTGCAGCCGGTTTGTTAGCCACGGCGTCGAAGGTGAAGATCAGACCGTAAATCGTACCCATAAGTCCGAGCAACGTAGAGATGGAAGCCATCACCTGGATAATGCTGATATAACGAGTAAGACGGGGAGCTTCGGTCAGGAACACTGCGTCGCAAGCAGCAGACATGTTTTCGCGACCACCGTTACGGGCAGCAACGATTGCAGCCATCACGCGGGCGATCGGGAGCTTGGTTGCGTTGGCATAGCTCAGGGCTTCGTCATAGCGCTGGGCGGAAATGTGGGTGCCGAACTTAGCCAAGAAATCCTTACGGCCCTTAGCGCTCTTTACCATGATGTAAATAATGCGTTCGATAGAGAAACCGAGGCCAATCAGGAACACCACGAGGATGATCCACATGAACTGCCAACCATCGGATTCGGGGCTGAAGGATTGAAGCATTTTAGACATTAGAGTACTCCTTTATTGAGTGTTTTGGTTTATTTTGAAAATTCTTTGTTCATATTTAATCTTTTTTAGGGCAAAATTGGAGATTCAAATGCGTAAAATCTTATTTACTGCACATAAAAAGCCGTTTTTGCCCTAATAGAATAGGGGAACCCTATGAACTAGGTTCCCCGTAAAATTGTTTTTACCGCTACTTTTTCTTCTTCTTGGCCTTTTTCTTGGCCTTCGGAGCAGGAGCCGGAGCAGCTTCCGGTTCTTCGGCGGCTTCAGCAGGTTCGTCCATGGAAGCGTCTGCGCCACCCACAGAAGAGGTTGTCGAAGCGGAGCCAGCGTAGAGCTGCTTCTGGAGTTCGGCGAGTTCAGCCTTCAACTTTTCGTTTTCGGCCTTCGCATCCTTGATAATGTCGCGGTAGGTATTGATCTGTTCTTCCGGAGTCATGACTTCGGACTTAGCAATCTGTTCGAGACGAGCCTTCGTCTTGAAGTAGGCCGGATCGGAGAACAGGGTGGACGGGTCGAACTTTTCAATCTTGGTGTTCAAGGTCTCATTGTTCTCGTCAAGGCTCTTCAAGAGTTCGAAGAGCTTTTCAGTCCACTGGTTTTCGATGCCGTAGTGGGCCGCGGCCTTGATACCGGTTGCGCACTGCGGGACAGCGAGTTCCTTAGCACCGTTAGAACGGTTAGTCAATTCTTCACGGTAGGCTTCCAAGTCTTCGTGAACGGCTTCCATAGCGTCTTCCTTGACCATGCCTTCGTATTCCACGTATTCCTTCACAATGGAAGCGGAGTCCGGCAACGGAGAGTTGGCGAACGCGTCAGCCACTTCGACGAACACGGCGCAGCCCTGGTAGTACATTTCGATGTAGCCTTCTTCAGCTTCGATCACATCCTGGTTGTAGAAACCCTGGTCACGAGCGAGGTCGATGTTCTTCTGGAAGATCGGACGTGCCTGTTCGTAGTAGCTCGGGAGCTGCTGCACGATACCGATACGTTCGGCAAAGATTTCTTCTTCCTTCTTGCCGTTGAGTTCCTGTTCACGGATCTTGGCGGCCATGGTCACAAAGAGCATACCCATCTTGTTCGTGGCCTTGAAGGTCCAGCGTTCAGATGCGTAGGTAGCGGACTTCGAGTACTGGCTCATTGCCTTCTGGAGGATGTCCACCAACTGCTTGATGATCTTTGCCTTTTCCTTTTCCTTGCCCTTCAGGACAATCGGGTCCATCTTGTGGTATTCATATTCACCGAGGTAGAAGGCTGCTTCAGCCGGAACACCCGGATCGGCGTTCTTGATCTGCAGACCGTACTTGTCGTAGGCTTCGAGAGTCTTGCGGTAGTCTTCGACGGCCTTGTCTTCTTCCTTAAGTTCCATGTAGGCACGAGCGGCACCGATATAGGCAGCAATCAGCTTTTCCTTGTCGTCGTTGCCGTAGTTCTTGATGAAGAAGTGGTATTCCTGAGCAGCGAGATCCCACTTCTTTGCGTTGCCGTAAGCCATCGGGATAGAGAACGCAGCGTCAAGTGCGTAGGAGCTCTTCGGGTAATCGCGGACGAGGTCCTTGTTACAACGAATAGCTTCGTCAGTCATCTTGGCTTCGTCATAGCTCAAGCAGGCGCTGTACAAGTAACCCGGAGTACGTTCATCCTTCGGATAGCGCTTGTAGGCGATTTCGTAGGTCAGAGCGGCAGACTTCTTGTCGGCAATGGAGTCGTAAGTCTGGGCGGCAGAACCGATAGCCATGAATGCCATGGAATCCTGCGGGAAGTTGTTCGTGATGAACAAGTAGGTCTGGGCAGCTTCACGGTATTCAGCTTCGAAGTACTTCTGGTCGCTCTTCTTCAGGTTGGCGGCCTTCTTATGAGCGTCACCCGCACGCACGATACCCTTGATAGTCAAAGGAGACTTGGAGTACTGCTTGGGGAGAATCATGAAGGTTTCGGCGGCCTTGGTGTAGTTCTGGTTCTTTTCGTAGGCGGCACCGGCTTCGAACACGGCCTTGTCGGCAATGTCGATGAGCGGGTAACGCTTCACGAGAGCGAGGTAGGCTTCTGCACCCTTTTCGTACTGGCCGGCCTTAACGGACTGTTCAGCCATCTGGAAGAGCACGTAGGCGATAGCCTTTTCGATTTCCTTGGCCATGGAGTCGTTGCGAGTTTCCTTGACCTGGGTGTACTGCTTGTACAACCATTCGAATTCCGCGAGGGATTCGTCATAGGAACCAGATTCCAAAAGGGACTGGGCAAGCATACGGCTGATGAGCAAGATGTACTGATGCTTCGGGAAGTCCTGCTTCAGCTTGCGGAGCACGCCCACGGCCACCTTGAACTGCTTGGCGTCGTAGTGGACAATAGCTGCGTTGTAAGCAAGTTCTGCAGCTTCCTTGTTCTGGCCATACTTGGCCATGTACTTGTTCACCTGGTCGAAGTAAGCCTTCGTTTCCGGGAGGCTGTAAGCCTTCTGGGCATCGTCACCGGCCTTGTTCTTCTTGGCGACTTCACGAGCCTGATCCATCATGAGCACGGCGTTATACGCAGCTTCTTCCTTCTTCAGGAGAGCTTCGGAGCCCATCGGGCGGCGGCCGTAGCGGGTGGTATCGGTATCGACGATCCAGTTGAACATCTTGGCGGCGTTAGCATACTGTGCCATTTCCTGGTACACAAGGGCCAAGTTGATGTGAACCTTGTATTCGTCCCAGGTCGGTTCCTTGGCGTAGCGCTTCAGGAACGCTTCGTAAGCCTTGATAGCTTCTGCATACTGCTTCTTACCGGCTTCCAAGTCACCTTCCTTGGTGAGCTTAGCAGCGCGAGCGTGGTGGTACTGCGGAATGTCGAGCATAGCGCCACGGATAGCGGTTTCGGCGTTCTTCACCGATTCCGGATACTTCTGGTTCTTCTTGTACCAAGAAGAGTTGCGGTCATAGCGCTTCACCACGGTGTAGCGGTGCTGCTGGGCTTCTTCGAACTTCTGCTGGATGATGAGGATTTCGATCATCGCAATGTCAGCCAAAGGAGCGTCGATGTAGTCCGGGTTGATGGACATCAAGCGCTTGAAGGACTGCACGGCTTCTTCGTTACGGTCGTGGTCCTTGTTCTTCATACCGATACGGTAGTACACGGAATCCTTGAACGGAACCTTCTTGTCCTTCAAGAATGCTTCAGCTTCCTGCACACCACCACCTTCGAGGTCAGAGAAGGAGGCCGCCATGAAGTCCATAGCTTCTGCGCGCAAGTCTGCAG